>NZ_JBHWZO010000064.1:0-26609 GCF_042728455.1 Promicromonospora sp. NPDC060204 | reverse complement strand
ACGATGGACCGATCTCGAAGCAACCGACCGAAGTCGTTCCTAGCTGGTCGTGAAGGAGATCCAGGTGTCCGGCGGCAGGTCCGGGCGGCCCGGGACGGCGCGGTGCTCCTCCGTCCAGGCCGCGCCGACGGCGTCCGTGGCCACCGCCCGCCAGAACCGGACCGCCGGCGGGTTGGCGTCCTGGAACGCGACGTCCCAGCGGCCGGGGAACGCGGCCAGCACGTGGGCCGCGAGCTCCCGCCCGACGCCGATGCGTCGCACGCCGCGCACCACGAAGAACGAGCTGAGCACGCGGGTCGGCTCGTCGAGCCCGCGCACCAGCGCGAACCCGACGGGTGACGGCGGCGCGCCGGCGGGCTCCAGGTGCGCGACGACGCCGCGCCAGCCCGGGTCCGTGAACGCCGCGTCCAGCCGCTCGCGCCGGAACTGGCCGCTCGGATCGGGCAGCGCGCCGGAGACCTCGGACATGTCGTGCCGGAACAGGAGCCACAGCCGCTCCAGGACCGGCTGGTCGGCCGATGTCGTGGGCCGGATCGTCAGTCGTGCGGGCGGGGTCTGCGGCGTGTTCGTCATCACGGAGTTCGTCATAACGGAAAGCCTCCCGGGCCGCTAGGCGCCGGGAGGCTCACCGACATTCTCTCATGCGCGGGCCGCCGTCCGACAGTGCCCGTCCGGAGGTGCTCAGTCACCGGACGTGCCGAGCGCCACCCCCGGCGCTCAGTAGGATGACGACGAAGGGTGCCGCGCGGGCGAACGCCGGCCGTGGTGCCCCCGAAATTTCCCTGATGAGAGGTGCTCCTCCGATGGCTGTTCGTCGTGTGGCCCTGCTGACCGCCGGCGGCTTCGCGCCCTGCCTGTCGTCCTCGGTAGGCGGTCTGATCGAGCGTTACACCGAGCTCGACCCCGAGATCGAGATCATTGCCTACCTGCACGGCTACCACGGCCTGCTGACGGGCAACAAGATCGAGATCGGCGACGAGGCTCGCAAGCAGGCCCCTGCTCTGCACAAGTTCGGCGGCTCGCCGATCGGCAACTCGCGCGTGAAGCTGACCAACGTCAAGGACGCGATCAAGCGCGGCCTCGTCAAGGAGGGTCAGGACCCGCTGCACGTCGCCGCGGAGCAGCTCAAGGCCGACGGCGTGGACGTGCTGCACACCATCGGTGGTGACGACACCAACACGACGGCCGCCGACCTCGCCGCCTACCTGCACGAGAACGGCTACGAGCTGACCGTCGTGGGCCTGCCCAAGACGATCGACAACGACGTGGTGCCGATCAAGCAGTCGCTCGGCGCGTGGACCGCCGCCGAGGAGGGCGCGAAGTTCGCGGCCAACGTCATCGGCGAGAACCGCGTGGGTCCGCGCATGCTGATCGTGCACGAGGTCATGGGCCGCCACTGCGGCTGGCTGACCGCGGCCACGGCGCAGTCCTACCGCGGCTGGCTCGACGAGCAGGAGTGGGCCCCGGCCCTCGGCCTGTCGCGCGAGCGCTGGGACGTGCACGCCGTGTTCCTGCCGGAGCTCGAGATCGACCTGGAGGGCGAGGCCAAGCGCCTGCGCGGCGTCATGGACGAGATCGGCAACGTCAACATCTTCCTGTCGGAGGGTGCGGGCATGCACGAGATCGTGGCCCAGCTCGAGGCGGCCGGCGAGACCGTGGAGCGCGACCCGTTCGGGCACGTGAAGCTCGACACGATCAACCCCGGCCAGTGGTTCGCCAAGCAGTTCGCGGAGAAGCTGGGCGCCGAGAAGGTCATGGTGCAGAAGTCCGGCTACTTCTCGCGCGCCGCGGCCGCCAACTCCGAGGACCTGCGCCTCATCAAGTCGATGACGGACTACGCGGTCGAGTGCGCGCTGCGCGGCGAGTCCGGCGTCATCGGCCACGACGAGGAGGACGGCGACCGGCTCAAGGCCATCGCGTTCCCGCGGATCGCCGGCGGCAAGGCGTTCGACGTCTCGCAGGAGTGGTTCGGCCAGATCCTCGCCGAGATCGGCCAGCCGCTCGTGCCGGCCGCTCCCGCGGAGCACTGAGCACCGTGCGGGCACCACTGGCGTCACAGGTAGTAGCGGTATCGCTGGTAGCACCGGCACGGCGGACGGCGGTCCGATGAGCACCGTGGCCGACCCGGCCGAGCGCGCCGCCGGTCCGGCGGGGCTGGACCACTACCGCACGCTGGAGGCGCGCCAGCAGCCGACGTGGCCGGACCCGGCCGCGCTGGCGGCCGCCACCGGCCGCCTGGCCCAGGCCGCGCCCATCGTGGTGCCCGCACAGGCCGACACCCTGACCGAGCGGCTCGCCGCCGCCGGCCGGGGCGAGGCGTTCCTGCTCCAGGGCGGGGACTGCGCGGAGACGTTCGCCGAGGCGAACGCCGACCGCATCCGCAACAAGATCCGCACCATCCTCCAGATGGCGGTGGTGCTCACGCACGGCGCGAGCACGCCCGTGGTGAAGATGGGCCGCATGGCGGGCCAGTACGCCAAGCCGCGCTCCAGCGACACCGAGACGCGCGACGGCGAGACGCTGCCGGCCTATCGCGGCGACATGATCAACGGGTTCCCGTTCACGCCCCAGTCCCGGATCCCCGACCCGGAGCGGCTGGAGCAGGCCTACCGGATCTCGTCGGCCACGGCGAACGTCGTGCGGGCCTTCACGCAGGGCGGCTTCGCCGACCTGCGGCAGGTGCACGAGTGGAACCGCGGCTTCATGAGCAACCCCGCCTACGCGCGGTACGAGAAGACGGCGGACGAGATCGACCGGGCCATCCGGTTCATGCACGCGTGCGGTGCCGACTTCGACGCGCTGCGCTCCGTCGAGTTCTACCTGAGCCACGAGGCCCTGGTGCTCGACTACGAGCGGGCGCTGACCCGCACCGACCAGCGCACCGGCAACGCCTACGACACCAGCGCCCACTTCCTGTGGATCGGCGAGCGCACGCGCCAGCTCGACGGCGCCCACGTCGACTTCATGTCCCGGATCGCCAACCCCATCGGCGTGAAGCTGGGCCCGACGACGACGCCGCACGACGCGCTGGCCCTCACCGAGCGGCTCAACCCGGACAACGTGCCCGGGCGCCTCACGTTCATCACGCGCATGGGCGCGGGCCAGGTCCGCGACGTGCTGCCGTCCCTGGTCGAGGCCGTGACCTGGTCCGGCGCGAACGTCACCTGGGTCACCGACCCCATGCACGGCAACACCATCACGTCGGACAGCGGGTACAAGACCCGCCGGCTGACGGACGTGCTCGACGAGGTGGCCGGGTTCTTCGAGGTGCACAAGGCGCTGGGCACCGTCCCGGGCGGCCTGCACATGGAGCTCACGGGCGACGACGTCACCGAGGTGCTCGGCGGCAGCGAGGAGATCTCCGACGCCGGCCTCGCGCTGCGCTACGAGACGCTCGTGGACCCGCGGCTGAACCACCAGCAGTCGCTGGAGCTGGCCTTCCAGGTCGCGGAGATGCTCCGCCGGTAACGGGTAGGGCGGCGCAGGTCGGGTCAGCGCGGGTCAGAGCAGCGTCTGCGCCACCCGGCGCACCGCTGCGCGCTTGCCGCCGATCAGGGCGTCCACGGGCCGCTCACCGAGCTCGTCGTTGGGCGTGAACAGCCACTCGAGGATCTCCGCCTCGGTGAACTGCGCGTCGGACAGCACCATGATGGTGCCGCGGAGCGTCGGGATCACGCCGGGGCGGCCCTCGACGTCGGGCAGCACGAAGATCGCCGGGACCTGGAAGGTCGTGCGCTCGCCGCGCTTGATGCCGACGACGTGCCGGTCGCTCACCAGGCCGCGGGCCTTGCCGACCTCGATGTCGAGGGACTCGGCGAGGTCAGGGAGGGTCAGCCATTCGCCCACGAGGGCGTCGAGATCTGTCACGGGAGAAGCCTAGGCGACGCGGCCCGGGCCCGTGACACGGCAACGATCCGGCAACGGCCCGCCGTCCGGTATGCGCGTTCCGGCCTGGCCGTGGGTGGTCACCCGTACACTCCCACCCGTGGCTCAGGTGACGGCAGACCCTCTCATCGGCCGCCTGGTCGACGGGCGGTACGAGATAGTCGCGCGCGTGGCGCGCGGAGGAATGGCCACGGTGTACCGCGCCCACGACACGCGGCTCAACCGTGAGATCGCCCTGAAGGTGATGCACCCGCACCTCGCCGAGGGCGACCAGGCCGCGAGCTTCCGGCAGCGGTTCGAGCGTGAGGCCCGGTCGGCCGCCGGCCTGCAGCACCACGGCGTCGTCGCCGTCTACGACCAGGGCACCGACGGCGACATGCGCTACCTGACCATGGAGTACGTGCCGGGCACCAACCTGCGCCAGCTCATCCGCGACGGCGACCTCACGCTGCGCCGCTCGTTCGCGATCCTCGACGTGGTGCTCTCCGCGCTCGCCGCCGCGCACGCCAAGGGGATCGTGCACCGCGACATCAAGCCGGAGAACGTGCTGCTGGAGGAGGGCACCGGGCGGCCCAAGGTGGCCGACTTCGGCCTGGCCCGCGCCATCTCCGAGGTGTCGAACACGACGACGGGCACGATCCTCGGCACGGTGGCCTACCTCGCGCCGGAGACCATCGCCACGGGCCACGTCGACGCGCGCGCCGACGTGTACGCCGTCGGGATCCTCGCGTTCGAGCTGTTCACCGGTCGCCTGCCGCACGAGGGGGAGGGGCCCATCCAGGTCGCGTTCGCGCACGTCAACACCGACGTCCCGCCCGTGAGCGCGTTCGCCGGCCACCTGGGACGCCCGCTCGACGTCCTGGTCCGCGCGCTAACCGCGCGGGACCCGGACCGACGCCCGCACGACGCCGCGGTGGCGCTCGACGCCCTGCGCAGCACGTTCCGGCAGATCCCGAACGAGGTGCTGGACATTCCCACGAAGGTGGCGCCGCCGCCGTCGTCCGCCGCGGTGAAGGCGGCGCGCACCGCGGTCGTGGAGCGGCCGCCGGCCGGCCAGTGGGTGGTGCCGCAGCAGCAGACGCCGCCGCCTCCGCCGCCACCGCCCGCGCCCCGGCCGCGCCGCGGCGGCAAGATCCTGCTCGGCATCGCGCTGGTCGCGGTCCTGTTCAGCGCCTGGTGGTACACGCAGAACGGCCCGGGCGCCTACACGGTGGTCCCCGACGGCGTGGTGGGCGTGGCCGTGGCCCAGGCCGAGGAGGCGCTCAACGAGGCGGGGCTGACGTCGACGAGCGTGAAGCAGCACGACTCGGACGTGCCCGAGGGCGAGGTCATCTCGGTGGCCCCCGACGAGGGGCGGCGCTCGCTGCGCGACGAGCCCGTGCGCCTGGTGGTCTCGCTCGGGCCGGAGGTGGCCGAGGTGCCGGCGGGACTGGTGGGCATGACCGAGGAGCAGGCCCGCGCGGCACTGCGCGACGTCGGCCTCGTCGACGTCGAGGTCTCGCGCGAGTACTCCGCCGACGTGGCGCGCGACCAGGTGATCTGGGCCTCCGTGCGCGACGGCGGCACCGTCCCGACCGACGAGACCGTGCGGCTCACCGTCTCCGACGGGCCCCCGCCGGTGACCGTGCCGGAGCTGACGGGCCTGTCCGCGGCCGAGGCGGAGGACGCGCTGGCCGCCCAGGGGTTCGACGTCGCCCGGGAGGACAAGTTCGACAAGAAGGCCGAGGCCGGGACCGTGATCCGGACCCAGCCGGGCGGGGGGAAGGGCGCCGAGCCGGGCAGCACCGTCACGATCGTGGTGAGCATGGGCGCCCAGGGCACCGTGCCCGACGTCGTCGGGATGTCCGTCGAGGACGCCCAGGCCCTGCTCGACGAGGCCGGCTACACGTCGACGGTGCGCGGGTTCGGCGAGCTGTTCGACGAGGGCGTCAAGGAGACCGAGCCCGTGGCGGGGGAGAAGCTGAAGAAGGGCGAAGAGGTCACCATCTGGACCTGGTGAGCTGGGTCTGGTGAGCTGGGACTCGGTGCGAGGCTGGGCTGGGCCGGTGAGGCTCAGGCCGTCCGGTCGACCGCCGCGTGGGCGAGATCGGTGAGCAGGCCGCGGCCGGGCTCCGCCAGGTCCGCCAGGTCCAGCAGCGCGTGGCCCCGCACGGCGAGGTCGGCGATGAGCTGCTCGACGGCGTCCAGCGCGCCGGAGCCGACGATGACCTCGCGCACCCGCGCCACGTCGTCGTCGGACAGGTCGGGGTTGCCGAGGGCGGCGACCAGGACGGCAGCCTCGGGGCCGTCGGCGTCGGGCAGCAGCGCCAGCGTGCGGGCCACGACCACCGTGCGCTTGCCCTCGCGCAGGTCGTCACCGGCGGGCTTGCCCGTGACGGCGGGATCGCCGAAGACGCCCAGCACGTCGTCGCGGAGCTGGAACGCCTCGCCCAGCGGCTTGCCCGCCGCCTCGATCCCGGCCGCCGCCTGCGGGCCCGCGCCGGCCAGCAGCGCCCCCAGGGCGAGCGGGGCGGCCACGGAGTAGCTCGCGGTCTTGGCGCGCAGCACGTTCCGGGCGCGCTCCTCGTCGGCGGCGGGGTCCTGGCCCCACGGCTCCGCCTGGACCAGGACGTCGAGGAACTGGCCCACGACCACCTCGCTCTGCATCTCGTCGAAGCGGGCGCGGGTCGCCTCTGCGACGTCCGCGGGCAGCGGCGCGAGCGCCGCCGACAGCTCGCGCTGGGCGGCCAGGAGCACCAGGTCGCCGATCAGGATGGCGGCGGAGTCGCCGAACCGCACCGGCTCGCCGGCCCAGGCCGCGACGGCGTGCTTCGCGGCGAACGCGCGGTGCGCCGTCGGGCGGCCGCGGCGGGTGTCGGAGTTGTCCATCACGTCGTCGTGCAGCAGGGCCGCGGCCTGGAACAGCTCGAGCGCGGCGCCCACCCGGACCGTCGCGATGCGGGCGGGGTCGGCCGGGTCGGCGGAACCGCCGTGCGCGCGGAACGACCAGTAGCAGAACGCGGCCCGCAGCCGCTTGCCGCCCGCCAGCAGCCCGGCGGCCTCCTCGACCATGGCCTCGGCGCTCGGGCCGATCGTCCCGACCTCGGCCGCCAGCCGGGCGAGGTGGGCGCTCACGGCGGCGTCGACGTCGCCGCGAAGATGCTCGGCGTCGACGAGGGCGGCGGGGTTCAGGGGGGCGGGGCTCAGAGCGGTGGGACGGGCAGGTGAGACGGGCACGGCACCAGCCTATGGGGTGCGGACGGTGCCGCTGATCGAGCCGAGGCGGCGCTCCCCGTCGTCCAGCACGCCCACCACGAGCGACTCCTGCACCTCGCCCGACTTCTCCTTCGTGATGCGCAGGAACGCGGTCTGGGCGGTGAGGCCGCTCGCGTCCGGCGCGTCGATGCGCCGGAAACCCTGCGCCGTGAGGATCTTCTCGGCCTGCTTGATCACCTGGTCCGTCGGCCGGCTCGACGACAGGTTGAGCGTGACCTGGGTCATCGGGACGCCCTTGGTCTTCGACCCCTTCGACCCCGCGGCCGCGGGCACGGGCTGCGCCGACGAGGCGAGCAGCGTCGCGTCGTCGGGCATCGGGAACAGCTCGGGCGGGAAACCCTGCGCGTAGGTGGCCACCGCGGACGACGGGTCGAAGGTCGGCAGGTCGGTGGGCCCGCCGGTCGCGGCGCTGCTCGGGCCGGGGCTGGCGGTGCCGCCCGTGGTGGTGTCGTCCGTGGTGCTGCCCGCCGCGGACTGCTCGGTCCCGGCGCCGCACCCCGTGGCGGCGAGCGCCAGCCCGACGGCGGCGGCGAGCGCGGCCGTGCGGCGGGCTGTGGCGAAGCGGGGCACGTCGCACACCGTAGCCGTACGGGCCCGGGTGACGACAGCGTGCGGTGTTCGGTGGTGATGCGCGTGCTGTCATGAGCGTGCGTGATGAGACCGTCGGGACGGGGCGGTGCGGGAGCGAGCGCGACCACAGGAAGCGCGTTGTCCACACGGCCCGCCCGGGCGCGCAGCGGTCCCGCCGGCGGGCTGAGATCGTCCACATGAACCCCGACAACGGCACGGACCGGGACGGCGTCCCGAACGACAACCCCGCGTATGCCAGCCCTGCCTCTGCCAGCCCCGCCTCTGCCAGCCCTGCGTACGGCGGCCCCGCCAACGACAACTCCCGTCGCGACCTCCCGGGGAACGCCATCCCCGGGTACGGCATCTCCCCGGAGGGCCTCCGCCGGACGGCGGTCCCGAACCCCCGACAGGTCTCTAGCGCTGTACAGGTCCCGAACGCCCTGGTGGTCCGCGTCGCCGGGCCGGAGGACCTCCTCGCCTACGTCCCGTACCGGCTCGGTTTCGAGCCCGTCGAGTCCGCGGTGGTGGTGAGCCTGACCGGCCCCCGCCAGCGGGTCGGGCTCGTGGCCCGGGTCGACCTGACCGACCTCCGCCTGCGCCGTCCGGGCGACCCCGACGGTCCCGACGGCGCGGCCACGGCCCGCTGGCTGGCCGACCACGTGGTGGCGGACGGCGCGGACCGGGCCGTCGTGGTGCTGTACACCGCCACGGACGTCACAGCGCCGTCGGGCGCCGCACGGCGCGCGGCGGACCTGCTCCGGGCGCGGCTCGACCGGCGGCTCCCGGGGACCGAGGTCTGGCTCGTGACGCCGACGGGCTTCCGGGCGCTCGACTGCGCCGACCCCATGTGCTGCCCCGCGCAGGGCCGGCCGTTGTCCGCGCTCCAGGGCACCCGTGTCGCCGCCCACATGGTCCTGGAGGGCCGTACCGTGGCCGGCACCCGCGAGGAGCGGTACACCCTGCGGGCCGCGCCGGAGGCCGCCCGCACGCAGGCGCGGCGGGCCGCGGCGCGCTGGACCGACACCTACCGCCGGCTGCTGAGCCGGACCAGGTTCCCGAACGGCGGCGGCCCGGTCGGCGGTCCCGTCGCAGGCGCGGCATTCGGCCTGGGGCCGGCCGGGAACACCGCCGGAACCTCCGGAGGCACAGCCAGCAGCACGGCCAGCAGTACGGCCAGCAGCACAGCCAGCAGTACGGCCAGGGGCGCGGCCAGGGGCGCGGCCCGGACCGCGGCCGCGAGCCCCGCCGGGGGCACCACCCGGAGTGCCTCCCGGAGTGCCGGCCGGGGCATCGCCATGCGGGCCGAGCAGGTCGCGCAGGCCGAACGGGCGCTCGCCGACTGGGGAGCGGAGAGCCTGGGCCTGTGGCGCGCCGCGGTGCGGGCCACGGCGCGCGCGACGCCCGGGGAACGCGTGCCGCTCTCCCCGGTGGACCTGGGCAAGATCGGTGCGGCGCTCGC
Organism: Promicromonospora sp. NPDC060204; assembly: GCF_042728455.1. NCBI lineage: Bacteria > Bacillati > Actinomycetota > Actinomycetes > Micrococcales > Promicromonosporaceae > Promicromonospora > Promicromonospora sp. NPDC060204. Next base: position 17,440 of record NZ_JBHWZO010000064.1, on the reverse strand, counting down.
GGACACGCCCGTCCGGGACGCGGTGCTGCTCAGCCTCGTGCCGGGCACGGCGGAGACGGCGCTCCGCACCGCGCGGCGGGAGGCCGACGGTGATACGGACCAGTCCACCGGAGCGGTCATGGCGCAGATCGTCGACCCGCAACGGGGCATCCCGCCCGACGAGGACATCACCCGGCCGGCCCGCGCCGTGCTGGAGGCCGTGGTCAGGCACGTGCCCCGGAACCGGAGGGCCCCGGCATACCTGCTGCTGGCGCTCGTGGCCTGGTGGCACGGCGACGGCGGGCTGGCGGCCGAGCGGGTGTCGGACGCGCTGGGGGTGGACCCGGACTACCGGCTCGCGCTCCTCCTGCGCAGCGCGATTGTCGGGGGTGTCCCGCCGGGCTGGGTGCGGCGGGAGCAGGCCCTGTTCCACGGCGACTCCCGCAGTGACGCCCGCAGCGATTCCCACGGTGACGCCCGCGCCGACTCCTGCGCCGATTCGTCAGGCGACACTCGCGGCGACGGCGGTTCGGACGCGATGGCTGCCGTGTGAGTGCGGTGCGAGCGCCGTGTGCGGCATCGACCGGGCCGCGGTGTGGGGTAGCGTCGGCTGACATGACGATCGTCGTCGGCCACCTCGCCACGTCCGAGGGCCGTGAGGCCCTCAGCACCGCTGTCACCGAGGCCCGGGAGCGCAGTGCCCCGCTGGTCGTCGTCACGAGCGGGAAGCGTCCCGTCGACGAGTGCCAGGCCGAGCTCGACGAGCTCGCGAGCGGCCCGGCTGCCGGTCTCGACGTGCGCGTCGAGGAGGGCACCGGCGACCTCGCCGAAGACCTGATCCGTGCTGCCACGAGGACCGGCGCCGAGCTGATCGTGATCGGCCTGCGCAAGCGCAGCCCCGTCGGCAAGCTCATCCTCGGCGCGGGTGCGCAGCGGATCCTCGTCGAGGCGCCGTGCCCGGTGCTCGCCGTCAAGGTCTGATCTCGCAGCGCCTGATCCCGCGGGCGTCCAGTCCCGCGGCGTTCGATCTGCCTGCGGGTGATCCTGGGGCGACTGGTCCCGCGGGCGCCCGATCCCGCGGGCGCCCGATCCGCGGCGTTCGATCTGCTTACGGGTGATCCTGCGGCGACTGATCCCGCCGGCGACTGATCCGGCTGCGACTGATCCGGCGGTGTCGGCCAAGTCGGCCGCGGGTGAGCTGCGGGTGATCCCGAGGCGATCTTCGGTCGGGTCCAGACCCGGTCGGCCGCCCGGGTCTCGACCAGGTCGAGGCGGGCCCTGACCAGGTGCGTCAGGTCCTGACCGGAGCCGGCGCTGCCGGACCGCCGGCCTGGGCCTGGTCCCACGCCTGGTCTCGCGCCTGGTCCAGGACAGATTCGCCGCAGATTCGCCGAACTGGGAATGGTGCGGGGGTGCCAGTCGTTGACTCTTGGCACGCGAAATCAGAAACCCCGTGGGATGGTCCCGCCCGACGTGACTTCGCACTGACTTTGCCCATATCACCGCGTTCGTCGCGGGGTACAGGGAGGCCGACGGTACAATATATATGTTCGCCGGCGGAAGAAGAAGGTCCAGTGACGGCCCCGCCGGCGGTACACCGCCCCCTCGAATGCCGAAAGGTCGGTTTGTGGCGCCCACTCCGCTGAAAGCCCCCCAGGACACCGCTCCTGTCCCTGCACGCGACAACCTGCCCCGTGAGTTCGAGCATCCTGCCTTGCAGGAGCTTCTCGCTCGCGGTGCCGCCGACGGCTCGGTCGACGCCGAGAATTTCCGGCGTGCATGCGAGACGGCGCAGGTCGGTGACGCCAAGCGGCTGAAGGCGGTGCTGCGCGCACTGGCCAACGCCGGTGTGCAGGTGGGGCTCCCTACTGTTACCAAGGTGGCCGCGGCGTCGGCCACCCGTTCCACAGCGGTCGCCGCCAAGGCGCCCGCCGACGAGGCGGAGGCCTCCGCGAAGCCGGCCCGGCGCACCCGGGCGACGGCGGCGAAGACCACGACCGCCAAGAAGTCGACTCCGGCGCGCTCCACGGCGAAGCCGAAGGACGACGACGAGATGCCCGACGACGTCGATCTCGAGTTCGACGACGTCGACGATGATGACGAGGCAACGACGAGCACGCGCAAGAAGCCGGCGGCGAAGGCCGGCGCGAAGAAGCCTGCTGCTCGGGGCAAGTCGAAGTACGACAACATCGAGCCCGACGGCGTCGCCGTCGAGGACCCCGAGGACGAGGCCGACTCCGGTCCCGAGACCGTCACCAAGACGACTCGCGGCCGAGCCGGCAAGACGGCCAAGGAAGGCGACGAGAGCTCCGGCTTCGTCGTCTCCGACCGGGACGACGACGACCAGCCCGCACAGCAGGTCGTCACCGCCGGTGCCACGGCCGACCCGGTCAAGGACTACCTGAAGCAGATCGGTAAGGTCGCGCTGCTGAACGCGGAGCAGGAGGTCGAGCTCGCGAAGCGCATCGAGGCCGGCCTGTTCGCGGAGGAGCGCCTTGCCACGACGGAGTTCGACCGGAACGACAAGGACCAGCGCCGCTTCGAGCGCGACCTCAAGTGGATCGCGCACGACGGCAAGCGGGCCAAGAACCACCTGCTGGAGGCCAACCTCCGCCTCGTGGTCTCGCTCGCCAAGCGCTACACGGGCCGCGGCATGCTGTTCCTGGACCTGATCCAGGAGGGCAACCTCGGTCTGATCCGTGCGGTCGAGAAGTTCGACTACACCAAGGGCTACAAGTTCTCGACCTACGCGACCTGGTGGATCCGGCAGGCGATCACGCGTGCCATGGCCGACCAGGCCCGCACCATCCGCATCCCGGTGCACATGGTCGAGGTCATCAACAAGCTGGCCCGCGTCCAGCGCCAGATGCTCCAGGACCTGGGCCGCGAGCCCACGCCGGAGGAGCTGGCCAAGGAGCTGGACATGACCCCCGAGAAGGTGGTCGAGGTCCAGAAGTACGGCCGCGAGCCCATCTCGCTGAGCACCCCGCTCGGCGAGGACGGCGACAGCGAGTTCGGTGACCTCATCGAGGACTCCGAGGCCGTCGTCCCCGCGGACGCCGTGTCGTTCACGCTGCTCCAGGAGCAGCTGCACCAGGTTCTCGACACCCTCTCGGAGCGTGAGGCCGGCGTGGTCTCCATGCGGTTCGGCCTGCAGGACGGCCAGCCCAAGACGCTCGACGAGATCGGCAAGGTCTACGGCGTGACGCGCGAGCGCATCCGGCAGATCGAGTCCAAGACGATGTCGAAGCTGCGCCACCCGTCGCGGTCGCAGGTGCTGCGCGACTACCTCGACTGAGCACGAACGACTGGGCGCGATCTACCCAGCCCCGGGCAACGACCCGGGACCGACGCCGGGCGGGTGAACTTCTTCGGAAGGTCACCTGCCCGGCGTCTTCGTATGGGAGCGTGCCCGATGTGTCCCCATCGATCAGCGCCGCTCCCGGAGCACGACGTGTCCGGACGCTCGCGGCGGTCCTCGTCACGTTTCTCACCGCCACGTTCCTCACGGTCGGCCTGTCCGCCGTCCCCGCCGCCGCGGCGGGGTACACGCTGACGGCGTCCGGCACGGCCACGACCACGGCGGCCACCGCCAAGACGCTCTCGGTGGTCTACCGCTACAACGGCGCCGCCCGGAAGAACGCGTCGGTGGCCGTCCAGCAGTACCGGGACGGCGCCTGGGTCCGGATCAAGACCGTGACCACGGGTTCCACCGGCAAGGCGACGACGTCGGTGAAGCCGTCCGCCACCACCAAGTACCGCTTCAAGACGGTCCATGCCACCAGCGCCACCCTCACGGTGACGGTCGTGCCGGGTTCGTGGGCGATCGCCGGCTCGGGCAACGGGCACGGCGTGGGCATGGCGCAGTACGGCGCCTACCAGATGGCGCGCACCGGGAGCACGGCGGCGCAGATCCTGGGGTACTACTACCCGGGCGCGACCGTGGGCACCGCCGCCAACCCGCTGACGTCGATCGACGTCCAGGTGCTGGGCAAGGCGGCCGACCCTGCCACCACCACGATCAGCCTGTCCGCGGGCTCTTGGCGGCTGCTCGACGGCGCGCAGGCGCAGCTCGCCACCGGCACCTCGGCCCGCAAGCTCTCGATCGCCCGGACCACGGCGGGCGTGACCGCCAAGATCACCGAGAACGGCACGGTGCGCCAGACGATCAGCGCCCGCCGCACGCTCTTTCTCGAGTGGACGGGCACGGACTACTGGACGGGTACCCCCGGCACCGTGACCGTCTCCGGGGCGCAGGGCAGCTACCGGCACGGCCGCCTGCGGCTCACCAGCCCCAACCCGCGGCCCAACGTGGTCAACCAGGTGGTCCTCAACGACGAGTACCTCTACGGGCTCGACGAGATGCCGTCCCTGTGGGGTACCAGCGGCTACGGCGGCGCCGCCGCGCTCCAGGCGCAGGCGATCGTCGCGCGCAACTACGCCATCCTGGCCAAGACCGCGGGCCTGAAGGCTTCGTGCGACTGCCACCTCTACGACGACACGAGCAGCCAGAACTACACCGGCTGGAAGAAGGAGGGCGGCGAGGCGGGCTCGACGTGGCGCGCCGCCGTCGACGCCACCCGGCAGGACGCCGCCTCGACCGTCTCGATCGTGCGCAACCCCGCCGGCGGGATCGCCGAGACGCCCTACTTCGCCTCGACCGGTCGCGGCGGCGGCTACTCCGGCACCACGAACAACCAGGACGCGTTCGGCACCGCCGCGCAGTCCCACCTCGCGCACGTCGCCGACCCCTACTCGGCGCAGGCGCCGGGCAACCCGAACACCTCCTGGACCGGGACGCTCACGCAGACGAAGGCGAAGGCCGTCTTCGACCTGGCCTGGGTCAAGTCCGTCAAGGTCACGGCCCGCTACTCCAGCGGCCAGATCAAGACGATGCAGGCGGTCTCGGTCCAGGGCACCACCCGGAATCTGACCAAGACGGCGGAGGGGTGGCGCACCACGCTCGGGTTCCGGGCCTCCTGGGCGGACACGGTGACGGCGCGGAAGTGAGCTGAATGTGGGGTAGGCGGCGCGACGGCCGGACGTTACGGTAGCCCCTGGCAACGATGCCTCCGTGTTGCCGACCGTGTTCGGGACCAGAAAGGTGACGCCGATGTCGCTAGCAAGGTCGCACCGCAGCCCGTCGTCCGCCCACCCCGCACCAGCCGACGCCCCACCTCGTGCCAGCCGTCGCACCCGCCGTCGCCTCGGCGCGGCGTTCGCGGCCCTGGCCGCGAGCGCCGTGCTCGCCGTGGTGCCGGGGACGGCCGCTCCGGCCGCCACGCCGGACGCAAACCCGGGCGCAAGCCCGGGCGCCGGCCAAACTGCCGGCCAGACAGCCGGTCAGGCGACGTGGCCGGTCACCGACGCCCACCTGCCCACCCCGTGGACGCAGGACGTGACGCTTGACAACGCGCTGCCGGAGTACCCACGGCCGCAGCTCACGCGCGACCGCTGGGAGAACCTCAACGGCCTGTGGGAGTTCGCGGGGGCGGCCGAGGGCGAGGCCCCGCCGTTCGGCGAGACGCTCGCCGAGGAGATCCTGGTGCCCTACCCGACGGAGTCGGAGCTGTCGGGCGTCGACCGGCACGAGGACCACATGTGGTACCGCCGCACGGTTGAGGTCCCGGCGTCCTGGCGCACCGGCGGCCAGCGCGTGGTGCTCAACTTCGGCGCCGTGGACCACACGGCCACCGTCTGGGTCAACGGGCAGGAGGTGGCCCACCACGAGGGCGGCTACGGCCGGTTCTCCGCGGACGTCACCGACGCCCTGACGGCGTCGGGCCCGCAGGAGGTGCTGGTCGGGGTGACCGACCGCACGGACGCGACCTGGCAGCCCGTCGGCAAGCAGCGCAACGTCCCGGACCGCGGGATCTTCTACGAGGGCGCCTCCGGGATCTGGCAGACCGTCTGGATGGAGCCGGTCGCCGCGAGCCACGCCACGAAGCTCGACATGACCACCGACGTCGACACCAGCACCCTGACGCTCACCGTCGAGGGCAGCGCGCCCGCCGACGGCCGGCAGGTCGACGTCGTCGTCCGCGCGAGCAGCACGAAGGGCAGCGCCGTCGCGAAGGGCAGGGCCGGCAAGGGCAAGGCCGTGGCCCAGGCGGCCGGGACCGTGGGCGACGCGATCTCGGTACGCGTGCCCCGTGCCCACCTGTGGACGCCGGACGACCCGTACCTCTACGACCTGGAGGTCCGCGTCCGCGACGCGCGCGGCAAGGTCGTCGACACGGTCGGCTCGTACTTCGGCATGCGCGAGATCGGGATCGCGCCCGGCGCGGACGGGCGCAACCGCGTCACGCTCAACGGCGAGGTCGTCTTCCTGCTCTCCACGCTCGACCAGGGCTACTGGCCGGACGGCATCTACACCGCGCCGACCGACGAGGCGCTCGCGTTCGACCTGGAGCAGCACAAGGAGCTCGGCTTCAACACGGTGCGCAAGCACATCAAGGTGGAGCCGGACCGCTGGTTCTACCACGCCGACCGGCTCGGCCTGCTGGTGTGGCAGGACATGCCGGCGATGAAGCCCGGCCGTCCGCCGGTCGAGGCGCAGGAGCGGTTCGAGCGCGAGCTGCACGAGATGGTCGACCAGAACTCGAGCTGGACCTCGGTGATCGGCTGGGTGCCCTTCAACGAGGGCTGGGGCGAGTGGTCCCAGGAGGCGACCGGGCGGATCGCCCGTGAGGTCAAGGCGCAGGACCCGACCCGGCTCGTGAACGCGCACTCCGGAGTCAACTGCTGCGACTCGCTGGGGGACAGCGGCGCGGGCGACGTCATCGACTGGCACCAGTACGTGGGCCCGGCCCAGCCGGTCCCGGACGCCACGCGCGCCTCGATCGACGGCGAGCACGGCGGGTTCGGCCTCGAGGTGGACGGGCACATGTGGTTCGAGGACGGCCACGCCTACGAGATGACGCCTGACGTCGCCACCCTCACCCGGCGCTACGTCGAGAACCAGGAGGACGTGCTCACCGCCGCGCAGCAGTGCGGCATCAGCGGCTCGATCTACACGCAGATCACGGACGTCGAGCACGAGGTCAACGGCTTCTTCACCTACGACCGGCAGGTCGAGAAGATGGACTTCGGCCAGGTGCGTGCGGTGAACGACTCGATCATCGAGGGCGCGGACGGCTCGGGCGGGGAGCCGCCCGTCGTCGACCCCGGGACGCCCGGCCTGGCCGGGGTGCACGCGTGGGGCCTCGACGAGGGCGCGGGCACCGTGGCCGCGGACGGCGTCGGCGATGCCGACGCGACGCTGACGGGCACCACCTGGGCCGACGGCGTGACGGGCGGCGCCCTGTCCTTCGACGGCGCCGGCGAGGCCGACACGGGGCGGACGCTGGTGCGCACCGACGGCTCGTACAGCGTCTCGGCGTGGGCTCGGCTGGACGTGGCCGACGGCGGTTTCCAGACCGTCGTCAGCCAGGACACCGGCGGCAACAGCGCGTTCTTCCTGCAGTACTCGGGGCAGGACCAGCGCTGGGCGATGAGCTTCGTCGGCGCGCGTGCGCTGTCGCCGACCAAGCCGGAGCCGGGCCGCTGGTACCACCTGACGGGCGTGCGTGACGCCGCGACGGGCGAGCTGTCGCTCTACGTGGACGGCGAGCGGGTCGCGACGAGGAACGTCTGCACTGCGCCCGAGACGCAGGGGCCGCTCGTGATCGGCCGCGGCCAGTACGGCGGCAACGAGGTCGACCACCTGCGCGGTGACGTCGACGACGTCCGGATCTTCGACCGGGCGCTGACCGCCGAGGAGGTGGCGCAGCTCGCGGCGGGCTGAGGCTGCGGCGAGTCCCGCCCGGGAGTCGTACCCGGACATGATCGAGCCCGGACATGACGACGCCGGCGGTGGGTCACCCTTCGGGGTGGCTCACCGCCGGCGGCAGTCTGTCGGCGTCTGTGGTCCGGTGGTCGTCCGGCCTGGGTGTCAGGCCTGGCCGTGCTCCGCGTGGAGCCGGTCGGTCTCGTCCTGGACATGGGTGGCGACGTCCGCGTAGGCGGACGCGTGTGCGCGCGCGTGGTGGCCGCAGAAGAGCAGCTCGCCCACGGGCAGAACGACGCGCACGTAGGCCTGCGCGCCGCAGCGGTCGCAGCGGTCGAGGGCGGTGAGCGGTTCGGTCGTCAAGGTCGTCACATCTCCATCCAACCATTCGCTCGCGCGGTTCATGCCGGCCCGGGTGGGCGGTTCGCTGCGAGCATAGCGGCGTCGCTCACACTTCTGGTCCCCTTCCGCCCCCAATTGCGCTGAAAGGGTAATTTCCGTCATCGGGTGAAAACCGGCGTCACACGGCCGTTCGAAGGGCGTTCGCGTCGCGTCACGGGGTGCCTGACGTGGGTTGTCGGTGACCTCGTCTACGCTGTCGCCGTGACCGCAACGTCCGAGTCGTACACCGCTCGCCACCTGTCCGTCCTCGAGGGCCTCGAGGCGGTTCGTAAGCGTCCCGGTATGTACATCGGGACCACCGACTCCCGTGGCCTGATGCACTGCCTCTGGGAAGTCATCGACAACTCCGTCGACGAGGCCCTGGGCGGCCACGCCACGAAGATCGGCGTCGTGCTGCACGCCGACACCTCGGTGACCGTCTCGGACGACGGGCGCGGCATCCCCGTCGACATCGAGCCCAAGACGGGCCTGAGCGGCGTCGAGGTGGTCTACACCAAGCTGCACGCGGGCGGTAAGTTCGGCGGCGGCTCCTACCAGGCGTCCGGCGGTCTGCACGGCGTCGGCGCCTCCGTGGTGAACGCGCTGTCCTCGCGCCTCGACGTCGAGGTGGACCGCGGCGGCAAGACGCACCGCATGACCTTCCACCGGGGCGAGCCGGGCACGTTCGCCGACCCGGCCTCGGGCCCGAGCCCGGACGCGGCGTTCCACCCCTTCGTGGACCACTCCGAGCTCGGTGTGGTCGGCAAGGTGCCGCGCGGCCGCACCGGCACGCGCGTGCGCTACTGGGCCGACCGGCAGATCTTCCCCAAGTCCGCGGTGTTCAGCTACGACGAGCTGGTCACCCGCGTCCGGCAGACCACGTTCCTGGTGCCGGGCCTCGAGATCGTGGTGCGGGACGAGCGCGGCCTGCCCGGCACGCCGGGCGAGAACGGCCCGCACGAGGAGTCCTTCAAGCACACCGGCGGCGCGGCCGACTTCGTCGAGTTCCTGGCCCCCGACTCGCCCGTCACGGCGACGTGGGTGCTGCAGGGCTCGGGCAACTTCACCGAGACGGTGCCGGTGCTGGACGAGCGCGGCCACATGTCGCCGCGCGAGGTGCAGCGCGAGTGCGAGGTCGACATCGCGCTGCGCTGGGGCACGGGCTACGACACCGAGGTGCGCTCGTTCGTCAACATCATCTCGACCCCCAAGGGCGGCACGCACCTGACGGGCTTCGAGCAGGGCCTGCTCAAGGTGATCCGCAAGGGCGTGGAGACCAACGCCCGCAAGCTGAAGGTCTCCACCAAGGACGGCGCGGAGCGCATCGAGAAGGACGACGTGCTCGCGGGCCTCACGGCCGTGGTCACGGTGCGGCTGTCCGAGCCGCAGTTCGAGGGGCAGACCAAGGAGGTGCTGGGCACCGGCCCGGTGCGCGGAATCGTCACCCGGGTGGTCGAGAAGGAGATCCAGGCCCGCCTGACCTCCGCGACGCGCGACGGCAAGACGCAGGCCTCGCTGCTCCTGGACAAGATCGTCGCCGAGATGCGCGCCCGCATCACGGCCCGCAAGCAGAAGGAGATCTCGCGCCGCAAGAACGCGCTGGAGACCTCGTCGCTGCCGGCCAAGCTGGCGGACTGCCGCTCGAACGACGTGGACCGCTCCGAGCTGTTCATCGTCGAGGGCGACAGCGCGCTCGGCACCGCCAAGCTGGCCCGGTCCAGCGACTTCCAGGCGCTGCTGCCGATCCGCGGCAAGATCCTGAACGTCCAGAAGGCGTCGATCAGCGACATGCTCCGCAACGCGGAGTGCGCGGCCATCATCCAGGTGCTCGGCGCGGGCTCCGGCCGGTCCTTCGACATCGAGGCCGCGCGCTACGGCAAGATCATCATGATGACCGACGCCGACGTGGACGGCGCGCACATCCGCACCCTCCTGCTGACCCTCTTCTACCGGTACATGAAGCCGATGGTGGAGGCCGGCCGCGTGTTCGCGGCGGTGCCCCCGCTGCACCGCGTCGAGGTGATCGGCAACGGCCGGCGCAAGAACGAGTACATCTACACGTACTCCGAGGCCGAGCTGGGCGTCACGCTGAAGAAGCTCGACCGGGCAGGCCGGCGCTACAAGCCGGACATCCAGCGGTACAAGGGCCTGGGCGAGATGGACGCCGACCAACTCGCGGAGACCACGATGGACCCGCGCCACCGCACGCTGCGCCGCGTGACCGCGGAGCACGCCGAGGCGGCCGAGCGGGCCTTCGAGCTGCTCATGGGCACCGACGTGGCGCCGCGCAAGGAGTTCCTCATCGCGGGGGCCGCCGAGCTCGACCGGTCCCGGATCGACGCCTGAGATCGACGCCGGGTTCGACGCCTGAGACGGCGGCGCCGTCGTGTGCACGCCGACCTAGACTGGCCGGCGTGAACACGACCTCCCGCCATCCCCTCCGGACCGTCGCCTCCGCGGCGGCCGCCCTGCTCGTCGCCGGCCTGCTCGCGGCCTGCGCCGGTACGACGGCGGAGCCGGAGCCGATGGTCTCGGCCACGCTGGGCCAGCAGTCGGACGCCGGGGCGGCGCCGTCCGCCGAGGCGTCGCTGTCGACCGACGCGTCGGGCGAGGTCGAGGGCCTGACCTACGGCGGCCGGACCGGTGCCACCGCCCTGGAGCTGCTGCTGGAGGCGGACCCGTCGGCCGAGGTCACGGGGGAGGGCGCCAACGCGTTCGTCACCGCGATCGGCGGCCGGGTCGCCGACGACTCGAAGAGCGAGTTCTGGTCGCTCACCGTGGACGGTGAGCTCGCGCAGGTCGGCGCCGGGGCGCTGGAGACCGAGGACGGTCAGGAGATCACGTGGACCCTCGAGACGTACTGATGCCGCCGTCGGGCGGGCGCGACGAGCCGGGCCACGATGCGGCGCGTCGTGACCTGACCGTCCAGGAGCTGGCCCACCGCTGGTGGCGGCCCGCCATCGTGGTGCTGGTGCTGGCCGCCGCTGTGGTGTGGCGGCTCGTCGCGCCGGGGCTCGGCGCACCCCCGAACCTGGAGATCGCCACCGCGGCGACCTTCCTCGCCGTGCTCCTGCTGCGCAACCGCTGGGCGGCCGTGGTGCCGTTCGCCGTGGTCGCGGTGAGCGACGCGGTGCTCGGCAACACGCAGATCATGTGGTTCACCTGGTCGGCGTGGGCCGTGGTGGGCGTCGGCGCGATCCTCGCGCGGCACCTGCGCGGACCCGGCCGGTACGCGGCCGCGCTCGGGGTGGGCGTGGGCGGGTCGCTGTGGTTCTTCGCGTGGACCAACTTCGGCGTCTGGCTGCTGGACGGGATGTACCCGTCGACCCTGGACGGGCTGCTGGCGAGCTACGTGGCGGGGCTGCCGTTCCTGCGCACCATGCTGCTCGGCAACCTGGTGCTGGTGCCGTTCGCCGCGCTGCTCGCCGGCCTGGTGGAGCGCGCCGAGACGGCCGCGTCGCCGGCCGCTGCGGTCGCCAAGGGCTGAGCCGCGGGAGAACTGTTCCCGACTTCGGTCGGTTGCATCGAGATCGGTCCATCGAGCGACCGATCTCGCTGCAACCGACCGATCTCAGTTATCCGGGGCGGGCGGCCGGCCAGCCGTGCCAGCCGTGCCCGGCGTGTCGGGTGTGCAGCCCTTGATCGCAGTGCTGGGCTCTGGTGCGGAAGCGGACACTTTTGTCCGGCTGCTGTTGTCTCCGCACTATTGCGGTTAGAGTCAGTAGCGGCCCGCTCGCGGGTGCGGGCGCTCAATGCCGAGCGTCCGAGGACCTCACCGAGGAGATCCGATGCCGCTCGTCAATCGTTCGAACGCTTCCCACGCCTCGTCCGCCGTCCCGAAGGCCGTACCCGACGCCGTCCGCGAGAGGGGCCGCAGGGCTGTTCCCCCGGCAGGCCGACACCGTGTCCCACTGCGCTGGACCGCCGTCGTCGCGGCCCTGACCGTGCTGGCTCTGCCCGCGGTCGCCGTCCCGGCCGCGGCGACGCCCGACCCGTCCGGCCCGTCCGGCGCTGCGTCCGCGTCGTCCGGCCCGTCCGATCAGGCAGACTCGGCGACCGGCCCTGTGTCCAGCCCTGCCTCTGACCCGGCGTCCAGCCCCGCGTCCGATGTGCCCGACGTCCCCGTCGTGCCGAACCAGGCCGTGCCGCTCGACGACTTCTACACCCCGCCGACGCCCCTGCCCGACGGCGCGAACGGCGAGGTGGTGCGGTGGCGCGAGGAGCCCCGGCAGCTCAGTGCCCGCAACTACCTGGTGATGTACCACTCGACGAACGCCACCGGCCAGGACATCCCGGTGACCGGCCGGGTGCTGGTGCCGACCACGCCCTGGCGGGGCGAGGGGCCGCGGCCGATCGTGTCCGTGGCGAGCGGGACGCGCGGCGTCGGCGACACGTGCGCGCCGTCGCGGTGGCTCGACTACGAGCGGCCGTTCATCGAGCCGATGCTGCTGGCGGGCTGGGCGGTCGTGGTGACCGACTACGAGGGGCTCGGGACGCCGGGCGGGCACACCTACGTCGTCGGGCAGTCGGAGGGGCGCACCGTCATCGACATCGTGCGCGCCGCCACGAACCTGCCGGCCACCGGGCTGCAGGCCGGGGGCAAGGTCGCGTTCTCCGGGTACTCGCAGGGCGGCGGGGGAGCGATGTGGGCGGGCGAGCTGCAGCCGGAGTACGCGCCAGAGCTCGACCTGGTCGGCGTCGCGGCGGGCGGTGTGCCCGCCGACCTCAGCGAGGTCGCCGACGGCCTCGACGGGAAGGTCGGCTTCGGGTTCCTCCTGTTCGCGGCCTACGGGCTCGACGCCGCCTACCCCGAGCTCGATCTCGGGTCCTACCTCAACGAGCGGGGCCGTGAGACGTACGAGCGGGAGAAGGACGCCTGTGTCGAGGCGACGATCGCCCACGCGTTCCAGAACATCGGGATGTTCACCTCGACCAACCCGCTCAAGTCGCCGCAGTGGCAGGCGCGGCTGGACGAGAACCGGCTCGGGGCCAACCCGCCCGACGTCCCGATCCGCCTCTTCCACGGGACGCTCGACGAGATCGTCGCGCCAGGCCAGGCCCGGGTGCTGCGGGACGAGTACTGCGCCGCCGGCGCGGAGGTCCAGTGGGAGTGGCACCTCGGCGAGCACGTCTCGACGATGGTGACCGGGGCGCCCGGCGTCATCACGTTCCTCGACCGGCGTTTCAAGGACCGGCCGTTCCTGGCCCACTGCTGAGCGCACTGCTGAGCGCACCGCTGAGCGCACTGCTGGGCGCACCTCTGAAGTCCATGCAAAAGCGCAGGTAGGACCCACTTTTCGCGCGTCCGACGACGGGTCCGGGGTGATCCCCGGGCCCGTCGTCGCCATGCCGTGTGCCGTTCCCCGGCTGTTCACTCGTGCGTCGCCGTCCGGTTAGTCCCATTGATGACGATTACCGCGTACGTGAGTCCGTCCGAGAACGACCAACGCACGAGGGGTTCCGCCATGGCCAACATCAATGTGACCTTCCAGCAGATGGAGGACGCTTCCCAGCGCATGAAGCAGGAGGCGGACGACATGCAGGCGAAGCTCGACCAGCTGCGCACCATGGTCGACAACCTGGTGCAGGACGGCTATGTCACGGACAAGTCCTCCAAGCGGTTCGACGAGTCCTACAAGGAGCTCGACAAGGGTGGCAAGCAGGTCATGGAGGGTCTGACCGGCATCGGCGAGTACCTCAAGCAGGCCGCTGAGGCGCTCCGGAAGACCGACGAAGAGCTCGCGAACGCCCTGAACAAGTAGTCCCGTGGCCGACCTCGTAGTCACGTCGGTCGCCGTCGACGAGGCCGCCGAGCAGCTGGCGGCGATCATCGACGAGTTCAAGAACATGGGAAAGCTGTGGGAGGACGGCACCGTCTGGGGCCACGACACGGTCAAGAAGGCCATGGACGACTTCGTCGAGGACTGGTGGGTCAAGCGGGAGAAGCTGACCACCAACCTCTCTGACCTGCAGAAGAAGATGGCGCAGGCCGCGGAGCAGTGGAACAACCTGGAGATCGAGCTCGCGGCGTCGTTCGACGAGCAGTAGTCCCACAGGCAGTAGTCCCACGGGCAGCAGTCCCACGAGCAGCAGTTCACGAGCAGCAGGAGGACGACGAGGATGGGCGACACCCGGGCCGGGGAATGGCATCTGCTCGACTACGACTCCGACCCCGTCCCGGCCGACGTGGCCGGGTTGGACCCGGTGATCAAGCACTACGAGGACATCGCGCTGGCGATGTCGACGCAGGCCAAGCTGCTCAAGAAGATCGGCGACGGCGACGAGACCCTGCTCAAGGGCAAGGCTGCCGACGCCATGCGCAAGCGCTCCCGGGAGAGCGCCGACGCGCTGAACAAGGCGTCCGGCCGGTACGACGACATCCGGGACGCGCTGCGTACCTTCCGCCCAGAGCTGGAGTACGCGCGCTCGGAGACGGGCCTGGCACTGACGGCGGCCCAGGACGCGGCCGCCGCCCAGAAGGGTGCCGAGGGCCTGCCCGACCCGGTGAACGCCGACCGGCCGGACGACGCCCCGCCGCTGACCGACAAGGAGAAGCAGGAGTCCGAGAGCCGCAGCGGCAAGATCAACGAGGCCAAGGGCGACCTGGAGACGGCAAAGGCCAAGGCACGCGCGGCCATGGTCAAGTTCGACGCCGCGGCAACCGCCGCCGCGAACAAGATCCGGGAGAACTGGGGCGACGACGGCCTGCACCACAGCGGCTGGGAAGCGTTCCTGCACAAGCTGAACAAGTTCCTCAAGAAGCTGGTCGAGATCCTGATGTACATCGGGATGGCGCTGGCGATACTCAGCATCCTCATCCCGGGCCTCGGCATGCTCACGCTGCTGAGCGTGATCGCGACCGTGGTCTCCGTCGCCGCGAGCTTCATCCTGGCCGTGCAGGGCGAGGGCAGCTGGCTGAGCGTCATCATCGGCATCCTCAGCCTCGGCCTGATCGGCGTCGCGGCCAAGATGGCGGGCTCGCTCAAGACCATCCAGGCCGCGCAGCTCGGCTCCAAGGTGAAGTTCACGCCGGGGGCGATCAAGGAGCTCAACAGCCTCGCGAGCCGGCTGGCCATCTACTCCAAGAACCCGATGCGTCCGTTCGACCGGTTCATGACCGGCAAGCTCGGCGCCCAGATCAAGCCGTTCACGAACTGGGGCAAGTTCATCCAGACCACTCGCGTGTCACCCGGCTGGTGGCAGATCGGCAAGCCGAACGCGTGGGTCAAGGGCGACTTCAGCAAGTTCGGCGCCTGGTTCAAGAACGACTCGAGCCGGTTCCTGGCCGCCGTCAAGGGCGGCCCGTGGCGCTGGGACCGGCTGATCGGCATCAGCGACATCAAGGACGTGCAGAAGATCAACGCGGCCCTCAGCCAGCTCGGGATCACCGGGTTCGCGATCAAACCGTGGATGTACATCGGCCCCATCTCGTACACGTTCGGGTGGTCCATGCGGCCGTTCAGCCTGATCAACCCGTCGAACTTCAACCCGACCGACCCGCGCTGGAGCCTCGACGGCTGGCGCGACGCCGACTACAGCGGCCTCTACTCGGAGCAGACGGGCCTGTGACGACACCGGAGACCAGCACGCCCAGCACGTCCAGCACGCCCAGCACGTCCAGCACCTCCAGCACGCCCAGCGGCCCGGCGTCGTCCTGGGAGTGGCGGCTGGACCTGCCCGACGGCTGGCTCGAGGTCCCGGGCGGCGTCACCGGGGCGTCCCACGACCTCGCCGCCTGGGAGCGCGGGGCCACGGCGGTCGTGCGTGAGTCGCTCGAGCCCGAACCCGATGAGTCCGGCACCCCGGTCGAGCTGGACGACGACGCGCGTGCCCACCTCGACGAGCTGGCCTTCGTCTCGGTGACGAACCTCCGGGCGTTCGCCGACGGCATGGCCCCCGGGGACCATCGCGTCGTCGCGGCCCTCGGGGTGCTGGGGCGCGGGCCGGTGCCGGTGCTCGTCGCCGTCGGGATCAGCGACCCGGCGGCGCCCGACGACGACCTCATGGCCGCGCTGGGCGCGACGGGCGGCCACCCCGCGGCGCCGCCCGCCGTCGAGTACCCCGACATGCCCGACGGCGACGGGGTGCGCGTGATCCGCCTCGACATCGGCGAGGAGTCCGGCGGCGCCTGGATGAGCGTGGGACTGGGGCGGCGCACCGAGCACCCGGACGCGGTGGTGGACACGGTGCTGGTCTGGCGCACCCAGGACCTCCTGCTCGGCGCGGCGATGGTGGAGCTGCTCGACCAGCTCATGCCCGCCGTGCTGATCGACCGGGCCGAGTCATGACCGGGCCAGCGGCAGGACCGGCGACAGGACCGGCGACAGGACCGGCCGCAGGACCGGAGGCGACGCCGACCGACACCTGGGCCTTCCTCCTGCCCCCGGGGTGGGCGCGGTTCCCGCTCGGCGAGGGACGCGGCAAGGAGCTGGGCGCCGCCGTCGACGAGGTCGTCGCACGCACGCTGCCCGGGGAGGGGGCGCTCGCGGGCGGCCCGCAGGACGACGACGTCGTGGCGCGCCGGGAGCTGCTCCGGGCCTCGCTCCGCGCGGCGCTCGCCGGTGCGGGCACGGGCACCGACGCCGAAGCGGGCACGAGCCCCGGGGGCAGCGCCAGCACCGGCGCCGTCTACCTCCCGACCGTTCCGATCGCCGGCATCGCCGTCCCGGCGTCGATCACCGAGACCGAGCTCTTCGGCGAGGTGGGGCGCAGCCCCGCCGAGGTCGCGGAGCGCGTGCTGGGCCGGACCCACGACACGTGCGAGTCGGTTGACCTGGACGGACGTCCGGGTGCGCGGGTGGTGCGGACCGGGCACGATGTGCACCGAGAGGGCGGTCGGCCGGCACGCTCCACGCGTGAGGTGACGTATGTCGTCTCCCGGGACGAGGCGGCCGGCGCCTGGCTGGTGCTGACTTTCAGCACCGGCTGGAGCAGCCGGGACACCGAGCGGCTGGCCGCGACGTTGGTCGAGTTCTTCGACGCCGTCATGACCACGTTCCGCTGGACCGGACCCGGCTCGAACCCCGTGAACCTGCCCGAACGGAGGGTCCCCGGATCCGCGTAGGGGATTACCCGAAGATTCACCCCAGGGGTGTCCGGTTCATGTACGATCGCCCTGTTTTCCACGAGGCAACCCGAGAGGACCGATCATGGCCAACATCAATGTGACCTTCCAGCAGATGGAGGACGCTTCCCAGCGCATGAAGCAGGAGGCGGACGACATGCAGCACAAGCTGGACCAGCTGCGTTCGATGGTGGACAACCTTGTCCAGGACGGCTACGTGACGGACAAGTCCTCCAAGCGGTTCGACG
>NZ_JBHWZO010000063.1:0-26747 GCF_042728455.1 Promicromonospora sp. NPDC060204 | reverse complement strand
CAGTCCGGGACCCCGCCGTCGACTCGCCGGGTACTACTCGGACGGCGACGGGGACGGCTCCTCGGAGCCGGCGGCCTCGCCCGTGATCGCCTGGGTCAGCGCGCCGGGCGTCTGCCAGTCGGTGAACCGCTCGCCGTCGAGCAGGACGCTGGGCGTCCCCAGCTGACCGGTCTCGGGGTTGACCACGTCGGGGTCTTCGCTCGCGACCTTCGTGGAGGCCTCGACCCACTCCCGGTAGGTGTCCGTCGCGTCGCCCTCGGTGATGCCCGCGGCGACGTCGGCCGGCACGCCCGCCTGCTCGGCGACCTGGGCGATCTGCTCGTCGGACAGGCCCGCGGTGTTCTCCTCCGGCTGGCTCGCGAACATCGCGTCGTGGAACGCGGCGAACTGCTCGGGGGCGCGGTCGGCGACCCAGGCCGCGGCCGACGCCGCACGCGTCGAGTACTCGGTGCCCTGCGAGGTGCGGTCGAGGATCGAGACCGGGTGCACCACGAACGTGACGTCACCGGCCTCGCGCATCTCGGTGATGCTCGCGCTGTTGGTCTGCTCGAACTGGCCGCAGATGGGGCACATGTAGTCGACGTACACGTCGAGCGTCTTGGCCCCCTCGTTCGAGGTGCCCGCGGCGCCGTCGGCCCCCACGGGGATGCCGGTCTCCTGCACCACGCCGGCCGGGATGTTCTCGACCTTCTCCATGGTCGTCTTCTGCGACTCCATGAAGATCAGGACGACCGCCACGACCAGGACGATGACTCCGAGCCCGAGGAGTCCTAGCACGATCAGGCGGCTGCGCTTCTCGCGTGCCTGCTGCTTCTTCTGGAGAGCAAGGGCCTCGGCACGGGCCGCGTCGCGGCGCTGTGCCTTGGTCTGATTCGTCGACATCGGGGTCCTTCGAGATGCGGGCCAATGGGGCGAGGCGCGACACGCGCCTTCACCCAGCCTACTAGCGTTCGCTGGGAGACTGCTGAACGTTTCTGTACGATCCGGACACCCGGACCGGCGGTCACCAGGTGACGGCGGGCCGGTCGCCCAGCGGCCACCAGACGACGTCCACCGGGCTGCCGAACAGGGGCAGCGCGGCGAGCAGCGCGAGCGCCAGCACGACCAGGGTGACCAGCACCTTCGAGCCCTTGGTCGGGGCGATCCGGCGCAGCAGCGGCCCGGCCCCGACCCGGGTCCCGTACGACGCCGGGCCCCACCACGACACGACCACGGTGACCAGCATGCCGACAGCGAGCACGAGACTGTCTACGATCGGCTGGTTCATGCCGCCCACGGACCGGGCCTCGACGGTCGGGATGGGCGCGATGATCACGTTGCCGGGCGCGAAGAGCATCAGGCCCAGCAGCACCACGATCACCCCGGCGCAGATGCCGACGGCCACGGCGGGCAGCACGCCGAACACGGCGCGCACGAGGTGCCAGGGGGACACGAGGGTCGCCACCAGCGCGTCGCTGCGGCTCGGCCCGCGCCGCGCGCGGCGGCTGCGGAACTCGTCGACTGCGATGCCGGCCAGGCGGGTCACGACGAGCAGGGCCACGAGCACAGCGACGGCGGCGCCGGGCCGGGTCGCGGCGAGCGTCATGAGGGCGAGGGTGAGCGTCAGGAACAGCGTGCGGTAGCCGGTGACGCGTGCGGGGCTCACCGGCTCCGGCAGGAGGGCGGTCCCGCCCGACGTCGCGCCCGGACCCGGCGAGCCCACCGCCCGGCCCGTGACCGACCGGCCCTTGGCCCGGCCCGCGCCCTGCGCCAGGTCGCTCACGCCGCCCACGGGGTCGCGGGTGCGCGCGGCAGCGGCGGCTCCGGCCGCCGCACCGACCCCGGCACCGCCGGCCGCCGCGGAGACGGGCCGCCGCCGGGGCAGCAGGCCCTTCGGCATGACGCGCGTCGAGCCGGCGTCGACCGCGGCCACGGTGGTCCCGTCGCCGGAAGGGTCGAGGACCGTCGTCTCCGGGCCGCCCTCCCCCGTCGTCGTAGCGACGAAAGCATCCGACTCGGCCTTGAGCGCCCGCGCCACCTCGTTCGGGCCCCAGCGCTCGGCGGGCACGGCCCGCAGCGCCGCCGCGAGCGCCCGGCCCGCCCGCGACTGCAGCCCGTCGAGGTCGGCCTGGCCCTGCCGCGAGCGGCGCAGCACGAGCTCGGTGGGCCGCACGCCGAACGGCGCGCGGCCAGTGCCGGCGAACGCGAGGACGGCGGCCCAGGACCACCAGTCGGTGTCGGGGCCGGGCTCCGCGCCGTCGAGCAGCTCGGGCGCGAGGTAGCCGGGGGTGCCCATGACGAACCCGGTCCGGGTCGCCCGGACGTCGCCCGGGCCCTGCGCGAGCCCGAAGTCGATCAGGACCGGCCCGGTGCGCGCGATGAGCACGTTGGACGGCGTCAGGTCCCGGTGCACGACGCCGGTGCCATGGACGGCCTCGAGGGCGTCCGCGAGCTGGTCGGCGAGCTCGAAGAGGTCGCGGGAGTCCAGGGGACCGCGCGCGTCGATCTCCTCCTCGAGCGTGGGGCCCTCGACGAGCTCGGTGACGATGAAGGCGTCGGGCCCCTCGAGCTCGGCGTCCAGCACCCGTGCCACGGCGGGGTGCCGGAGTCCCTGCAGCGCGGTGGCCTCGCGGCGCAGCCGCTCGCGGGCCGCCGGGTCGTCGAGGTGGCGGTGGAGCATCTTCAGCGCGACGGCGTTCCCGCCGTCGTCCTGCGCGCGGTAGACCGCGCCCATGGCGCCCGACCCGATCTCACGCACGACCGTGTACCCGCCGAGCTTCGTACCGGCAGCGGGGCCGGCGCCGTGCGGGTGCGCGATCTGGGCCTCCACCTCCTCCATGAGGCACACCGTAGCCGTCGCGGACGACGGATGCCCGCCAACAACCACGCCCTGACCAGCACCGCGACGCCTCGGCGTTCGAGTGGAACCGGACATCGTTACCCTGAGCAGGGAAGAGACCTCGTTACTCTTGACGCAGCAGAGCGAGAATCATCCACACATAAGGAGCAGTACATTGCCGGGTAAAGACGGGTACGATCTGGTCGTCGTCGCGAACCGGCTCCCGGTCGACTTCTCGGTCGGCCCCAAGGGCGACCTCACCTGGCAGCGGTCGCCGGGCGGCCTGGTCACGGCACTCGAACCGGTCATGCAGGGCGCCGACGGCGCCTGGGTCGGCTGGTCCGGCGCCCCCGACCTCGCGCACGAGCCCTTCGAGGCGGACGGCATGCTGCTGGTGCCGGTCACGCTCAGCGCCACCGAGATCGAGCGCTACTACGAGGGCTTCTCGAACGCGACCCTGTGGCCGCTTTACCACGACGTCATCGCGCCCCCGGACTACCACCGCCAGTGGTGGGACGCCTACCGCCGGGTCAACCAGCGCTTCGCCGACGCCGCCGCCGAGCAAGCAGCGGAGGGCGCCGTCGTCTGGGTGCACGACTACCAGCTCCAGCTCGTCCCCCGCATGCTGCGTGACCTGCGGCCGGACCTGCGGATCGGGTTCTTCGACCACATCCCGTTCCCGCCGGTCGAGCTGTTCGCGCAGCTCCCGTGGCGACGGCAGATCATCGACGGCCTGCTCGGCGCGGACCTCGTGGGCTTCCAGCGCAACGGCGACGCCGCGAACTTCGTGCGCTCGGCACGGCGGCTGACCGGGTTCACCACGCGCGGCCCCGTCATCACCATCCCGGACGCCGACGGGCGGCCCGGCCGGCACGTGCGCGCGTCGTCGTTCCCGATCTCGATCGACTCCCACCGGTTCGACACGCTCGCGCGCACCCCCGAGGTCCAGGCCCGCGCCAAGGAGATCAAGGCGGACCTGGGCAACCCGGACACGCTGATGCTGGGCGTGGACCGCCTCGACTACACCAAGGGCATCCGGCACCGCATCAAGGCGTACGGCGAGCTGCTCGACGACGGCCGCCTCGACGTCGAGCACGCCACGCTCGTGCAGGTCGCGAGCCCCAGCCGCGAGAACGTGGGCGCCTACCAGGAGCTCCGGGAGCACGTCGAGGTGCTGGTGGGCCGGATCAACGGCGAGTACGGCGAGCTGGGCCACTCGGCGATCCACTACCTGCACCACTCCTACCCGCCGGAGGAGATGGCGGCGCTCTACCTCGCGGCCGACGTGCTGCTGGTGACCTCGCTGCGCGACGGCATGAACCTGGTGGCCAAGGAGTACATCGCCGCCCGCTCCGACGAGCGCGGCGCCCTGGTGCTGAGCGAGTTCACCGGCGCGGCCGACGAGCTCTCCCCCGGCCCCCTGCTGGTCAACCCGCACGACATCGACGGCATGAAGGACATCATCGTGGCCGCCGCGACCATGGACCCCCGGGAGCAGCGGCGCCGCATGCGCCGCCTGCGCCGCAAGGTCCTGGCCGACGACGTGGCCAAGTGGTCCGAGACCTTCCTCGGGGTGCTCACCGCCGTGCCGCCGCGGCCGCTCAGCGTGGATCCGCGCTCGACGGAGCCCCGGCACCAGAACCTCCGGGACGCGCTGACGGCGTTCACCACCGTGCCCGACGGCATCCCCGCCAAGGGCCGGCTCGCGCGCATGGGCAACGGGAACGGTCGCCGCAAGAAGCCGACGACGGGCTGGCTGCTCGCCTCCGACTTCGACGGGACGCTGGCGCCGCTCGTGGACGACCCCAAGGCGTCGACCATGACGCGCGCGGCGCGGACCGCGGTCGAGCAGCTGCACGCGCTCGCGCAGGAGGCGCCGGTGCGCCTCGCGTTCGTCTCCGGCCGCGACCTGTCCGACCTCGCCGAGCGCACGGTCGCCCCCGAGGGCACGTTCCTCGTGGGCAGCCACGGCGCGGAGGCCGGGCGGGCCACCGCCACCGGCGTCGACCAGGTGCCCTTCCACCTGACCACCGTGCAGTCCGGCCAGCTCGACGCGCTCGTCGCTGGCTTCGAGTCCGCGGTGTCCGGGCGCGAGGGGGCCTGGGTGCAGGTCAAGCCCGCGGCCGCCGTCGTGCACACGCGCCTGGCGAGCGTGGACGACGCCGCCGCCATCACCGTGGCCGCCGACGAGGTCGCGGCCAACCTGGGCCTGCCCGTGATGCACGGCAAGGACGTGGTCGAGGTGTCGGTGGTGACCACCAGCAAGGGCGAGGCGCTGCGCCGGCTGCGCGGCACCGTGGCGGCCGAGCTGGGCGTCGAGAAGGTGCGCGTGCTGTACGCGGGCGACGACACCACCGACGAGCAGGCCTTCGGCGCGCTCGAGTCCGGCGACCTGTCGATCAAGGTGGGCACGGGCGACACGCTCGCCTCCCACCGCGTGCCCGACCCGGACGCGCTCGCCGCCGTCCTGGCCGGCCTCGCCCGCACGCTGCGCGGGGAGGACTGACCCGTACGTGACCCGGTCGATACCGCGGCCTTGACCAACCGGGGTACGATCGCGCTGCAACAGTGTCACCGCCGACACGCGAGTGGAAGCAACGGCACCCGACCACAACGGATCGTCCGGCACGTACCTGCCGGTGGAGGGATGTTTTCTCATGGCTACGGTCACTTTCGACCACGCGACGCGCGTCTACCCGGGCACGGAGCGCCCGGCCGTCGACCAGCTGAACCTGGAGATCGAGGACGGCGAGTTCCTCGTTCTCGTCGGCCCGTCCGGCTGCGGCAAGTCCACCTCGCTGCGCATGCTCGCGGGGCTCGAGGACGTCAACGGCGGGCACATCTTCATCGGTGACCGCGACGTCACCGACGTGCAGCCCAAGGACCGCGACATCGCGATGGTCTTCCAGAACTACGCGCTCTACCCGCACATGTCGGTGGCGGACAACATGGGCTTCGCGCTGAAGATCGCCGGCACGCCGAAGGCGGAGATCCGCCAGCGTGTCGAGGAGGCCGCGAAGATCCTCGACCTCACCGAGTACCTCGACCGCAAGCCGAAGGCCCTCTCCGGTGGTCAGCGTCAGCGCGTCGCCATGGGCCGCGCCATCGTGCGCCAGCCGCAGGTGTTCCTCATGGACGAGCCGCTGTCGAACCTCGACGCCAAGCTCCGTGTCCAGACCCGTACGCAGATCGCGTCGCTGCAGCGTCGCCTGGGCGTCACCACGGTCTACGTGACCCACGACCAGACCGAGGCCCTCACGATGGGCGACCGCATCGCGGTCCTCAACGGCGGCATCCTGCAGCAGGTCGGCACCCCGCGTGAGATGTACGACCGCCCGAACAACGTGTTCGTCGCCGGCTTCATCGGCTCGCCCGCCATGAACATCGGCACGTTCGACGTCAAGGAGGGTGGCGTCAAGGTCGGTTCGGCCAGCGTCCCGCTCGAGCGCTCGATCGCGAGCAACCTCAGCGAGGCCGACGGCGGCAAGGTCACCCTGGGCTTCCGTCCCGAGGCCCTCGACGTCGTCCCGTCCGGCACCGCCGGCTCGTTCGAGGTCGAGGTCAACCTGGTCGAGGAGCTCGGCTCCGACGCCTTCGTCTACGGCTCGCTCAAGGGCGACGCCGCCGACGTCGACCTCTCCGCCGGCGACACCAACCAGGTCATCGTGCGCATCGACCCGCGCGGTGTGCCGGACAAGGGTGACGTCATCTCCGTCGCCATCCAGGCCGGTCACTCGCACGTGTTCTCCGCGACCTCGGGTGAGCGTCTCGGCTGATCCGAGCCTCCCTCGCCGAGGTAGAACCGTGGCGAAGTAGAACTGTGGCGAGACAGGACGTCAGCACCCGCTGGCGTTCCGTCTCGCCACAGTTCTATCTCGCCGCAGTTCTACCTCGGCGCTCCCGTCATCCAGAATGGTGCCCATGCCCCAGCAGAACCTCCAGATCACCGCGGTCGCACCCGACCCCACTCTGCTGGACCTCCCCTGGCACATCCCCCTGGCCGAGTGGCCGGACGAGGTGCTCGCCGCGCTGCCCCAGGGCATCTCGCGGCACGTGGTCCGCTTCGTCAACCACGGCGGCCGGGTGCTGGCGATCAAGGAGATCGGCGAGACCGTCGCCTACCGCGAGTACGCGCTGCTGCGCCAGCTGCACCGCATCGAGGTGCCGTCGGTCGTACCGGTCGGCGTCATCACGGGCCGCAGCGCGCCCGACGGCGAGCGGCTCGAGGCCGTGCTGATCACCGAGCACCTGCCGTTCTCCCTGCCCTACCGCGCCCTGTTCAGCCAGGACCTGCGCCCCGACACCGCCACGCGGCTCATCGACGCCCTCGCGGTGCTCCTGGTGCGCCTGCACCTCGTCGGCTTCTACTGGGGCGACGTCTCGCTGTCCAACACGCTCTTCCGGCGCGACGCAGAGACCTTCGCCGCCTACCTGGTCGACGCCGAGACCGGCGACATGCACCGCCAGCTCACGGACGGCCAGCGCAACTACGACGTCGACCTGGCGCGCACCAACATCATCGGCGAGCTGATGGACCTGGCCGCCGGCGAGCTGCTCGACGAGGACGTCGACGAGGTGTCCATCGGCGACGCCCTGGTGGAGCGCTACCAGGAGCTGTGGGCCGCCCTGACCATCTCGGAGGCGTTCGACTCCGAGGAGCGCTGGCGCGTCGCCGCCCGCATCGAGCGGCTCAACGACCTCGGCTTCGACGTGGGCGAGCTGGAGATCACCACCGACATCGACGGCACCAAGGTGCGCATCCAGCCCAAGGTGGTCGACGCCGGGCACCACTCGCGCCGGCTGCTGCGCCTGACGGGCCTGGACGTGCAGGAGAACCAGGCACGCCGCATGCTCAACGACCTGGACAGCTTCCGTGCCGCGACCGACCGGCAGAACGACCAGGAGCAGATCGTGGCGCACGCCTGGGTCCGCCAGGTCTTCCGCCCCACGATCGACGCCGTGCCCCGCGAGATGCGGCGCAAGCTGGAGCCGGCGCAGCTGTTCCACGAGATCCTCGACCACCGCTGGTTCATCTCCCAGCAGGCGCAGCGGGACATCCCGCTGCCCGAGGCCGCGACGTCCTACGTGGAGAACGTGCTGCGGCACCGGCCCGACGAGGACGCCCTGCTCGGCCTCGCACCGGGCGAGGCCGAGCAGCAGGCCTAGCGGGTCTAGCCGACCTGGCCGGCCTCGCCCCGCTGCTTCGCGACCTCGTACAGCGTGATGCCCGCCGCCACCGCGGCGTTCAGCGACTCCGTCGTGGCCGCGATCGGGATCGAGACCACCGCGTCGCACGTGTCGCGCACGAGGCGGGACAGGCCCTTGCCCTCCGAGCCGACCACCAGCACCAGCGGGTCGTTCGCGTACGCGAGCTCGCCCACGGGCATGTCGCCGCCCGCGTCGAGCCCCACCACGAAGCAGCCGGTCTTCTTCAGCTCGGCGAGCTCGCGCGCCAGGTTGGTCGCACGCGCCACGGGCACGCGCGCGGCGGCGCCCGCGGACACCTTCCACGCCGACGCCGTCACGCCGGCCGCGCGCCGCTCCGGCACCAGCACGCCGTGCGCGCCGAACGCCCCGGCGGACCGCAGCACGGCCCCGAGGTTGCGGGGGTCGGTGACGCCGTCCAGCGCCACGATCAGCGGGGGCTCCCCCGCCTCGGCCGCGACGTCGAGCAGGTCGTCGGCGTCCTTGTAGTCGTAGGCCGGCACCTTCATCGCGACGCCCTGGTGCACGGCGCCGTCGGTGATCTTGTCCAGGTCGAGGCGCGACGCCTCGAACATCGGCAGGCTGCGCGTGTGCGCGATCTCCAGGATCTCCTGGGTACGGTCGTCCGACTCCAGGCGCGAGGCCAGGTAGATGCCCTCGGTGGGCATCTCCGCGCGCAGCGCCTCCAGCACGGCGTTGCGGCCGGCGACGACCTCGGCCGCCCCGGCGCCCTTGCGACCGGCGCCGCGTCCGCCCGGGCTGCCCGGACGGCGTCCGGCCGCGGTCGCCCGCTTCTCGGCCGCGACCTTGCGCTGGTGCGCGGGGTGGTACGTGCGGTCCTCCGCCTTGGGCGTCGGGCCCTTGCCCTGCAGCCCCTTGCGGCTGTGCCCGCCGGTGCCGACCTGCGCGCCCTTCTTGGAACCGGCCTTGCGCACCGCTCCGGCGCGCTTGGAATTGCCTGCCATCTTTGTTTCTCGTCTCTAGCCGGGGTGTCAGATCAGGAGAGGGACCAGCGGGCCCCGTCGGCGTTGTCCTGGACCTCGATGCCCGCGGCCGCGAGGCGGTCCCGGATCGCGTCGGAGGTGGCCCAGTCCTTCGCGGCACGCGCCTCCGCGCGCGCCTTGAGCTCCGCGGCCACGAGGCCGTCCAGGGCCGTCGCGTACCGGTCGTCGCCCGACGTCGACCACTGCGGGTCTGCCGGGTCCAGGCCCAGCACGTCCAGCATCGCACGGAGCGTCACCAGCTCGTCACGGACGGCGGCGTCGCTCCCGGAGGCGAGGGCCGTGTTGCCTGCCCGCAGGTGCTCGTGCACGACGGCGAGCGCCTGCGGCACGTTCAGGTCGTCGTCCATCGCGGCGGCGAACGCCTCGGGGACCTCCGCCTTGGCGACCTCCTCGGCCGGGACGTCGCCCACCCGCTCCGAGGCGCGCGTGACGAAGCCGGACAGGCGCTCCCACGTGGTGCGCGCCTCGTCCAGCGTGTCGGGCGCCCACTCGAGCATGGACCGGTACTGCACGGCCGCCAGCGCGTAGCGCACCACGGGCGCGGGCGCCTGGGCCAGCAGCTCGCTGACCAGCAGCCCGTTGCCCAGGGACTTCGACATCTTGACGCCGGCCTGGGTGACCCACGCGACGTGCATCCAGCGCTGCGCGAACCCGTAGCCCGCGGCCCGCGACTGCGCCTGCTCGTTCTCGTGGTGCGGGAACCGCAGGTCGAGGCCGCCGCCGTGGATGTCGAACGTCTCGCCCAGGTAGCGGCGGGCCATCGCGGAGCACTCCAGGTGCCAGCCCGGCCGGCCGCGGCCGAACGGGGTGTCCCAGGACGCCGACTCCGGCTCGCCCGGCTTGGCGGCCTTCCACAGCGCGAAGTCGTGCGGGTTCTTCTTGGCCGCGGCGGCGGACCCTGCCGTGACCTCCGCGCCCTCCTCGGGGCTGAGGTCCTCGACCCGCTGCCGGGTCAGCTCGCCGTAGGCGGGCCAGGAGTGGACGTCGAACCAGACGTTGCCCTCACCGGTGGTGTAGGCGTGGCCCTTCTCGACGAGGCGCTCCATGAGCGCGACCATCTCGGGCACGCTGCCGGTGGCCCGCGGCTCGTAGGTGGGCGGGATGACGCCGAGCGCGTCGTACGCCTGGGTGAACACGCGCTCGTACAGCGCGGCGTGCGCCCACCACTCGCGGCCGGCGGCGGCCGACTTGGCCAGCACCTTGTCGTCGATGTCGGTGACGTTGCGGATCAGGGTGACCTTCAGGCCCCGTCGGGTGAGCCACCGGCGCAGCACGTCGAACGCGATGACCGGGCGCAGATGGCCCACATGAGGGGGTGCCTGCACCGTGGCGCCACACAGGTAGATGCCGACCTCGCCCGGGGTGATGGGGTTCAGGTCGCGCACCTCGCGCGCAGCGGTGTCAAACAGGCGAATAGTCACCTGTCAAGGGTACCGGCGCTTCAGCTTCCCGCCTCGACAATTGCCCGGGCTCGTTCCAGGGTCTGCCGCATGCCGCGGACGTTCACCCGGCGCCGGTGCCAGCCGGCCAGCGCCCAGTACACGCGGGCGACCCCGCGCTGCTCCAGCTCGAACGACTCGGTGACGTCCGTGCCGCCGTCGGCGGGTGCCAGCCGGTAGCGCCAGTTGTTCAGGCGCCGGCCGCCCAGGTACACGGTGAAGCCGAAGTCGCGGCCGGGCTCGCAGTGGGTCACCTTGCACTGCGACCAGTACACGGGTCCCACCCCGTTGCGCCGCACGTGCCCCCGGAAGTGGGCGCCGACGGCGGGTCCGGTCGCGCCGTCGGTCCACTCCGCCTCGAAGGTCTCGGGACTCAGCTCGCCCACCCGCGTGACGTCGCTGAGCAGGTCCCAGACCCGCTCGGGGGAGGCGTCCATGTGCACCGTCACCGCTGCTCGCATCCGTGCAGGCTAGCGGTCTAGGTGGCGTCGGCGAGCACGCGCGCCACGTGCTGGTGCCCGCGCACCTCGTACCCGACGACCGACACGGCGGGAGCGAGCATGACCAGGAGCAGGGACCACGCCATGCCGAGGCCCGCCGCCGCGACGGCGACCGCCACGGCGAGCACCACCACGGTGCCGATCACGAGGAACAGGTGCAGGGGGCTGAACGACCGGGACAGGACCCAGAACTGCGTGTAGTCGGCCACCACGAACACGAGCACCGGCACGGCGACCGCGAGCACCGTCGCGACGGGGCCGAGGTGCGACTCGTGGTCCAGGTAGTAGCCCGCGACGTGCAGCCCCGCCCCCACGCCGGCGAGCGCCGCGAAGACCACGATGTTGCCGTAGCCCCAGCTGAACGACCGCTCCCGGTGCCGGTGCAGCAGCTCGGCGTCCGGCGTGAGGTAGTAGGTCCACCAGAGCCCGAAGGTGAGACCCGTGCCCGCGAGCGCGACCAGGGCGGCGTCGAGCGTCCAGCCGGAGCCCTCGACGACGGCGGACAGCGACGCGACGGTGCCGATCACGCCCTCGCCGAGCGTGATGATGGCCAGCAGCCCGTAGCGCTCGGCCATGTGGTGGGCGTGCCAGGGCGTGCTCTTCTGGCCGGGACCGGCCGTGCGGAACCGCTCGGCGATCAGCGGCCCCGCCATCTCCGCGACGCCCAGCAGCACGCCGCCCACGAAGAAGACCGGGACGGTCACGGGCGCGACGGCCAGCACGGCCCAGCCGATCTGCGTGATGACCAGCGTGCGCACGTACGCCATGCAGGTGGCGCGGTACTCGGGCGCCTGCTTGGCCGCGCGCAGCCACTGCACGAGCATGGCCAGGCGCATCACGATGTACCCGGCGACCATGACCTCGTTGTGCACGCGGTCGCCCTCGTCGAGGGAGCTGAACATCGCGGGCAGGCCGAGCGCGAGGATCACGACGCCGATCATCTGCACCATCGTGGTGACGCGGTAGAACCAGTCGTCGGTGTCGAAGGCGGAGGCGAACCAGGTGAAGTTGATCCACGCCCAGCAGATGGCGAACATCGAGAACGCGAACCCGATGATGCCCGACGCGACGTGCCCCTCCGCGAGGAGGTGGGCGCCCTGCTCGCCGGCCACCCCGAACGCGACCACGAACGTGAGGTCGAACAGCAGCTCCAGCGGGGTCGCCGTGCGGGCCGGCTCGTGCGGGTCGCGCCCCGTCATCGGCCGGGTGCGGTGGTGCAGTGTGGGCATGGGCTTGTTCTACCCGATGGCCCGTCCCCCGGACTACCCGAAGTTCTTGTGCTCGCCCCGGTAGCTGGGCACCGTCTCGGTGATCTCGGAGCCTCGCACGAGGTGCACCTGGTCGAACCGCTCCATCATCTCGCCGGCCTTCGCGTGCCGGAGCCAGACGCGGTCGCCCGTGCGGAGGGGAGCGCCGTCGGCACGCGTGGCCCGCAGCGGCGTCTGGACCTCGCCCGCGCCCTCGGTCCCGCTCAGCGTGTATCCGGGCGTGAACAGGCGCGGCAGCCGCGCCTTGCCCGCCTGGCCCGACGCCGCGTACCCGCCCGCGAAGGCCGTGACCCAGCCGGGGGCGGGCTCGCGCACCACGTCGAGCCCGAAGAACGCCGCCGGACGCGCCTCGAAGGAGCGGTAGCCGTCGAACAGGCCGGGCGCGAACAGTCCGGAGCCGGACGTCACCTCGGTGACGCCGGGGGCGCTGCCGCTCACCTCGATCGAGCCGGTCCCGCCCGCGTTGACGAGCTCCACGTCCTGCCCCACGGCGTCGCGGACGGCCGCGAGGATGCGCACCCGGCGGTCGTTGACCTCGCGCATCGTGAGTCGCTTGACGAGCCGGACGGCGGGGCTGGTGTCCGGCAGGCCGGCCACCTGGGCCTCGTAGAACATCAGGCCGCGCACGGCCAGCCCCCTGGCCTGGGCCACGGTGGCGAGGGCGGCGACGTCGCCGGGCTCGCGCAGGGGCGAGCGGCGCACGCCGAGGTGCGCCGTCAGCGGCCCCACGCCGACCCGCAGCGAGCAGTCGACGTCCAGGCAGACCTGGATCGGCCGCCCGGCCGCCGTGCCCGACGTGGCGGCGGCCGGGCCGCCCGCGCCCACGCGCTCCTCGGCCTCGGCGATCAGCCCGAGGTGCGCCACGTCGTCGACCATCAGGGTGATCTCGGCGCGCGCCGCGGGATCGGCCGCCAGCGTGGCCAGGGCCTCCCGGTCGACCGTCGGGTAGCCCACCAGCACGTCGCGCACACCCGTGCCCACCAGCCACAGCGCCTCGCGCAGCGAGTAGGCCATGACGCCGGCGAACCCGTGGCCGAGCGCCCGCTCGACCAGCGAGCGCACGCGCACGGACTTCGACGCGACGCGGACGGGTACGCCGTCGGCCCGCTTGAGGATGTCGAGCGCGTTGGTGTCGAACACGTCCAGGTCGACCACGGCGACCGGGGCCGGCAGGCCGGACGTGGCGGCGGAAAGCCGCGCGGCGGTGTCTGCTGCGGAGCTCATGCCCGAACGCTACTCCGGTTCTGTCCAGCAGCGCGGGCCCGTGGGATAGTGCTCCGGTGATCTGGACGAACTGGGCACGCAACGTGACCGCCACCCCCGCGCGGCTGGAGCAGCCGGCCTCCGAGGACGAGCTGTCCGACGCCGTGCGCCGCGCCGTGAAGGACGGGCACCCCGTGCGCGCCGTCGGCGCCGGGCACTCGTTCATGCCGGCGGCGGCCACGGACGGCGTGCTGCTCAACCTCGACCACCTCGACGCCCTGCACCGGGTCGAGCGCGACCCCGACACCGGGCACGCCCTGGTCACGGTGGGCGCGGGCATGCGGCTGCACCAGCTCAACCAGATCCTGGCCGAGCGCGGGCTGGCCATGCAGAACCTCGGCGACATCGACCGGCAGTCGGTCGCCGGCGCCATCTCGACGGGCACGCACGGCACCGGCGCGCGGTTCGGCGGGCTCGCCACCCGCGTCCGGGCGCTGACGGTCGTGGGGCCCGACGGCGACGTCGTCCGCGCCGCGCCCACCGAGCGGCACGACCTGTTCGAGGCCTCCCGCCTCGGCCTCGGCGCCACGGGCGTGCTGAGCACCGTGACCGTCGAGGCGGTCCCGGCGTTCGACCTGCAGGCCGTCGAGGAGCCGTGGCCCCTGGACCGGGTCTTCGAGGAGCTCGACGACCTCGTGGCGGGCAGCGACCACTTCGAGTTCTACTGGTTCCCCGCCACGCGCCGCGCCCTGACCCTGCGCAACACCCGGGTCGACGCCGGGGTGAACGCGGGGTCGGGCCTCGCGCACTCCCTGCGGAAGGCGGCCGGGGCGGCCCGCTCCTTCCTCGACGAGGAGGTGCTGTCGAACGCGCTCTTCGGGACCGTCAACCAGATCGCGACCCTGATCCCGGCGGCGACCCCCACGCTGAACGCGATCTCGGCCCGCGCCCTGAGCGCCCGCCGGTACACGGCGCCGTCGCACCAGGTGTTCTGCACCCACCGCCGGGTGCGGTTCCGCGAGATGGAGTACGCGGTGCCGCGGGCGGCCGTGGTCGACGTGCTGAACCAGCTCGACGCCTGGCAGCGGTCCACCGGCGAGAACGTCCCGTTCCCGGTCGAGGTGCGCTTCGCCCCCGCCGACGACGTGTGGCTCTCGACCGCGTACGGCCGCGACACCGCGTACGTCGCCGTGCACCAGTACTGGCGGCTGCCGTACGCGCGGTACTTCGACGCCGCCGAGCAGATCTTCACCGCCGCGGGCGGGCGCCCGCACTGGGGCAAGATGCACACGCGCGACGCCGACTACCTGGCGGGCCAGTACCGCCGCTTCGGCGACTTCCGGCGGGCGCGCGAGGCGGCCGACCCCGAGGGCGTGTTCGCCAACCCGTACACCCAGCGGGTCTTCGCCATCTAGGCCCGGCCGCCGAGCTCCGGCGGGAAGGCCCGGCTCAGGGCTGCATGTCGTCGAACACGTCGTGGGTCAGGTCGGCGAAGGCGGACCGCGCCGCGGCGTCGTCCTGGTCGACCATCCAGGCCAGCTCGATGCCGTCGATCCGGATCGCCACCGTGCGCGCCAGCGCGTCGATGTCGGTCCGGTACTTGGCCTCGGCGACCTCGGCCAGCCGCAGCAGGTACTCCCGCGTCATCACGATGCTCTGCTTGAGGTGCGCCTGCGCCACCTCGCGCAGCACCGGCGTGCGCGCGCCCGAGACGGCGAACTCAAAGGTGAGCAGCCGCATGTGCTGGTGCTGCTTGAGGCCCGTCAGGAGGGCGTCCACGGCCGTGTCGGCCAAGGTCGTGCGGTCCGGCCCGACCTCCAGCGCCGAGATCATGGGCTCGGACGCCCGCATCGCGATGGCCCGGCCCATGGCCCGCAGCATCGCGTCCTTGTCGTCGAAGCAGTAGTGCACGGTGCCCAGCGAGATGCCGGCCTCCTGCGCCACGCGGCGCACGGTCACCGACTCGACGCCCTCGCGCATCGCCACGCTCAGCCCGGCCTCGACGATCTCGGCGCGCCGTTCGTCCAGCGGCTTGCGCTTGTTGTTCATACCGCAGTCCTGCCGTCGGGCACGACGAGCGCGGTCGCGATCGCCGCGACGCCCTCGCCGCGCCCGGTCAGCCCGAGCGCATCAGTGGTGGTCGCGGTCAGGGAGACGGGCGCGCCCGCGGCGGCGGACAGCGCCGCCTGAGCCTCGTCGCGCCGCGTGCCGACCCGCGGATGGTTTCCGATCACCTGAACAGCCACATTACCGATCATGTACCCCGCAGACCGAACGCGCCTCGCGGCCTCGGCCAGCAGCGTGGTCCCGGAGGCCCCCGCCCACTCGGGACGGCCTGTCCCGAAGTGCGACCCGAGGTCGCCGAGGCCCGCCGCGGAGAACAGCGCGTCGGCCGCCGCGTGCGCGGCGACGTCGGCGTCGGAGTGCCCGGCCAGGCCGCGTTCGCCCGGCCAGTGCAGGCCCCCGAGCCACATCTCGCGGTCCGTCCCGTCCGGCGCGAAGGCGTGCACGTCGACGCCGATGCCCGTGCGCGGCAGGGGGTACGCGGCGGCCGGGACGGCGGGGTCCGGCGTGCTCGACGGGTCGGTCATGCGTTGCTCTCCTGCAGCACGAGGGACGCGAGCCACAGGTCGCGTTCGGTGGTGATCTTGAAGGCGGCGGCGTCCCCCGGCACGATGTGCACCGGCTCGCCGAGCACCTCGACGAGGCCGGCGTCGTCCGTCGCCGCGAGGTG
Source organism: Promicromonospora sp. NPDC060204 (assembly GCF_042728455.1). NCBI lineage: Bacteria > Bacillati > Actinomycetota > Actinomycetes > Micrococcales > Promicromonosporaceae > Promicromonospora > Promicromonospora sp. NPDC060204. The sequence goes on along the minus strand of NZ_JBHWZO010000063.1, from coordinate 10,576 downwards.
CTCCGCCTGGGCCCGGGCGGCGCCCGTCCTGTGCGCGCGCACCAGCAGGTCGCGCGCGAACCCCTGGGGCGTCTGCACGGCCCGCAGCATCGAGCGGTCCGGGGTACCCGTGACCAGCTCGGCGTCGCCGTCCGGCCGCACCTGCTTCACCGTGTCCGTGACCGGCAGACCGGGCACCACGGCCCCGTGGCCGCTGCGGACGGCTGCCACGACCCGCCGGACGAGGTCCGGCGGGACGAGCGGGCGAGCCGCGTCGTGCACCAGCACCACGTCGTCACCCGGCCGGGCGAGCGCCAGGCCGGCGTGCACCGAGGCCTGCCGGGTGGGGCCGCCGTCCGTCACCTCGACAGGGACGTCGACGTGCGGGTCGTCGGCCATGAGGTCGGCCATCACGCCCACGAGCCCGTCGGGCGCGGTCACCACGATCGAGCCCACGACTCCCGACGCCGCCAGGCGCCGCGCCGCGTGCAGCACGAGCGGGAAGCCGTCGAGCTCCACCAGTGCCTTGGGCAGGTCTCTGCCTAGTCGGGAGCCCGAGCCGGCGGCCGTCAGGATTGCAAGGGTCGTCATCTCGTCGGGGTCCCCACAGGATCATGATTGAAGCGAAGGATCCCGTGGGGCACGATGCACCGGTCGCCAGACCGGTGCATCAGTGGAGCTGGGGATCCTGTGGGTGGGTCAGGAAGCGAGGACCTCGTCGAGGATGGCTTCCGCCTTCTCCTCCTCGGTGTGCTCGGCCAGCGCGAGCTCGGACACCAGGATCTGCCGTGCCTTCGCAAGCATTCGCTTCTCACCTGCGGAAAGACCGCGGTCGGCGTCACGGCGGGACAGGTCGCGAACGACCTCGGCCACCTTGATGACATCGCCCGACGCGAGCTTCTCGAGGTTCGCCTTGTACCGGCGCGACCAGTTGGTGGGCTCTTCCGTGTACGGCGCGCGAAGCACCTCGAACACGCGGTCGAGACCCTCCTGGCCGACGACGTCGCGTACCCCCACCAGGTCGACGTTCTCCGCCGGGACCTCGATGGTCAGGTCGCCCTGGGCAACCTTGAGCTTGAGGTACATCTTTTCTTCGCCGCGAATCTTGCGGGTCTTGATCTCTTCGATCAGCGCCGCGCCATGGTGCGGGTAGACAACCGTCTCGCCTACTGTGAACGTCATCTGCAGATGTCCCCTTTCCCTGAAACCAGGTTACCACGGCGTGATCTGAAGAACTTGCACCCTTGGCGTTTGTCCGACCCCCTCGCGAACAGCGTTTCCGCAGGTCAGAGCGTTGTCCGCCCGGGTAGGTGGGGTGATCCTCACCCCCGCGACCCCGGTCGGATCGTTCCGTAGCCGTGACCGTTGCCACTCCCTGACCGGGTGGTTCGTCACCTTCGGCGATGCGCGGGCACGCCCTCGGGCCCACTAGGATATTGCGGGGATCCGACCCCGCCCGAACCAGACGAACATCAGGGAGTTCACCGTGTCCCGTCGCGCCACCGCCGCCCGAGGCGCCCGCACCACCGCCGTCGCGGCGGTCCTCGCTGCGGGAGCCCTCCTGCTGGCGGCCTGCGCCCCGACCACAACGACGAAGCCCTACGACCCGTCCGACGGCGTCGGGGTCTCCGTCCTGGGCGAGGAGGACACGGACCTGCGCGGCATCAACCTCATGGTCGTGTCCGCCGCCGAGGGCGAGGCCGGCAACGTGCTGGGCGCGCTGGCCAACGAGACGGCCGACGACGCGTCGTTCACGCTCCAGGCCCCCGGCGCCGCCCCCGTGATCGTCGAGGTCCCGGCAGGCGGCACCGTCTACCTGGGCACCGAGACCGGCGAGGCCGCCCTGCTCGACACCGTGGGCGCCGCACCGGGCAACTACCTCGACGCGACCCTGACCGTCGGCACCGACACCAAGGAGTTCCAGCTCCCGGTCCTCGACGGCACCCTCTCGGAGTACGCCGACTACCTCCCGGTCGAGGTGCTCGTCGACCCGTCGGTGTCGCCGTCCCCCTCCCCCTCGGAGTGACCCGCCGGGCTCCCGGCCCGGCACACAGTCAGCAAACACACCTCTGGCGAGGTTGGACCGCCGTCCTACCTCGCCAGAGGTGTCTTCCGGCCGGGGCCGGTCAGCGACGGTCCGTCACCCGAAGCGGCCCGAGACGTAGTCCTCGGTGGCCTTCTCCGCCGGCGACGAGAAGATCGTCGCGGTGTCGTTCATCTCGATGAGGCGGCCGGGCCTGCCGGTGCCCGCGATGTTGAAGAACGCCGTCCGGTCGCTCACGCGCGCCGCCTGCTGCATGTTGTGCGTGACGATGACGATCGTGTAGTCCTTCTTGAGCTCCTGGATCAGGTCCTCGATCGCCAGCGTGGAGATCGGGTCCAGGGCCGAGCACGGCTCGTCCATGAGGACCACCTGCGGCTTCACCGCGATGGCGCGGGCGATGCAGAGGCGCTGCTGCTGGCCGCCCGACAGGCCGGAACCGGGCTTCTCCAGGCGGTCCTTGACCTCGTTCCAGAGGTTGGCGCCGCGCAGGGACGACTCGACCAGGTTGTCCGCGTCCGACTTGGTGATCCGCTTGTTGTTCAGCTTCACGCCCGCCAGCACGTTGTCCCGGATGGACATGGTGGGGAACGGGTTGGGGCGCTGGAACACCATGCCGACCGTCCGGCGCACGGCCACGGGGTCGACGTCGTCGCCGTACAGGTCGACGCCCTCGAGCTCCACGGAGCCGTCGACGCGGGCCCCGGGGATCACCTCGTGCATGCGGTTCAGGGTGCGCAGGAACGTCGACTTGCCGCAGCCCGACGGGCCGATGAAGGCCGTGACGGACTTGGGGTCGATCGTCATGGACACACCCTCCACGGCGAGGAAGTCGCCGTAGTAGATGTTCAGGTCTTTCACGTCGATGCGCTGTGCCATCGGATCATTCCTTCGTGTGAGCTGCGGCTGAGGCGGGTCTGCGCGTCAGCGCAGCTTCGGGGAGAACCACCGGGTCACGAGGCGCCCGATGAGGTTGAGGAGCATGACGATGATGATCAGCAGGAGCGCGGCGGCCCAGGCCCGGTCGAAGTTGATGTTCACCAGGCAGTCAAGCGCATCCTCGCGGCAGGGCACAGGGCCCTGGCGGTACTGGCTGAAGATGTAGACGGGCAGCGTCATCATGCGGCCGTCGAACGGGTTGAAGTTGATCGAGTCCGAGACGCCGGCGGTGATCAGGATCGGGGCGGTCTCGCCGATCACGCGGGCGATGGAGAGCAGCACGCCCGTCGTGATGCCGGCGACGGAGGTGCGCAGCACGACCCGGACGACGGTGAGCCACTTGGGCACGCCCAGCGCGTACGACGCCTCCCGCAGCTCGTTGGGCACGAGCTTGAGCATCTCCTCGCAGGAGCGCACGACCACGGGGATCATCAGCACGCTCAGGGCGACGGCCGCGATGATGCCGAGCTTGGCGCCCGGGCCCAGGAAGATCGTGAACAGCGCGAAGGCGAACAGGCCGGCGACGATCGACGGGATACCCGTCATGACGTCCACGAAGAAGGTCGTCGCCCGGGCGAGCGCGCCCCGGCCGTACTCGACGAGGTAGATGGCCACGAGCAGGCCGATCGGCACCGAGATGACAGTGGCGGTCAGCGTGATCATCAGCGTGCCGACGGCGGCGTGGTAGGCGCCGCCCATGTCCATACCGCCGAAGACGCCGCGCATCGACGTGAAGAGGAAGTCACCGTTGAACCGCTCGATGCCGTTCACGAGGACGGTCCACAGGAGGGACACCAGCGGGATGACGGCGAGCGTGAAGGCGCCGTAGATCAGCACCGTCATGATCCGGTCGGTGCGCCTGCGGCCGGTGTCGGCGGCGGTCAGGAGGGCACGCGTGCGCTCGACGGCGCCGGTGTCGTCCGTGATCGAGGTCGTGGCGCTCATCAGTTGGCTCCCGAGAATTCCTTGCGCCGCGCGACGATCGCGCGGGCGCCCATGTTGACCACCATGGTGATGACGAACAGCGCGAGGCCGGTGGCGATGAGCACGTTCACCGCGAGCCCGCTGGCCTCGGCGAACCGCGACGCGATGAAGGCCGCGATGGTCTGCTGCTGGCCGGAGTCGAAGATCTGGAACGAGTAGAGGATGCCGGGCGACAGGATCATCAGGACCGCCATCGTCTCGCCGAGCGCGCGGCCGAGGCCGAGCATCGCGGCGGAGATCACGCCGGAGCGGCCGAACGGCAGCACGGCGGTGCGGATCATCTCCCAGCGTGTGGCGCCCAGGGCGAGCGCCGCCTCCTCGTGCAGCGTCGGGGTCTGCAGGAAGACCTCGCGGGAGACGGCGGTGATGATCGGCAGGACCATCACCGCGAGCACCACGGACGCCGTCGCGAGCGAGCGGCCCGTGTTCGTCACGTTCACGGTCCAGAACGGCAGGAAGTCGAGGACGCCCGCGATCCACACCCACACGTCGCTGATGATCGGGGCCAGCGTACGCCCGCCCCAGAGGCCGAACACCACGGACGGGATCGCCGCGAGGAGGTCGATCACGTAGCCGATCACCGAGGCGGCGCGGCGCGGCGCGTAGTGCGAGATGAACAGCGCGATCCCGATGGCGACCGGCGTCGCGAGCAGCAGCGCCATGGCCGCGGCCAGCAGGGTGCCGAACACGAGGGGGCCGACCAGGTCCCAGAGCGAGTTCATCCCCGCGGGCAGGCCGCCCTTGCCGCTGAGCTCCTCGGGCGAGGCCATCAGCGCGGGCAGGCCGCGCGCGATGAGGAACACCGCGACGGCCGCCAGGACCAGCAGCAGGAACGCGCCGGACCCGGTGGTGATCCAGCGGAACACCCGGCTGAAGCCGCGTTCGGTGTCGCCGTGGTTGCGCCGTCGGGCGGGCGGCTTCAGTCGGCCGGGCTGGGCGTCCGGCGGACTGTCGGTGGTGGTCACAAGAGCTCCTCGATGCTCGTCGCTCGTGGTGGGGGGATCGGGATCAGTGACTGACATGGCTGTGCCGGCGACCGGACCTGCGACGCCGTCGGCGCCGTTCGGTCCGGCCGCCGGCCGGTGTTCATGTGTTTCGTCAGCCGACCGTGATCGACTCGATCGCGGCGGCGACCTGCTCGGCGGTGGCCGCCGAGATGGGCGCGTTGCCCGCGGCGTCGGCCGCGGCCTGCTGACCCTCCTCGGAGGCCTGGTAGGCCAGGAAGGCCTTGACGAAGTTGCCCTGCGCCTCGTCGGCGTAGTTGGTGCAGGCGATGGCGTAGGAGACCAGCACCAGCGGGTAGGTGGTCGGGTCGGTCAGCGTGCGGTTGACCTCGATCGCGAAGTCGTGCTCGGCACGGCCCTCGACGCGCGGGGAGGCGTCCACCGTGGCGGCGGCGGCCTCAGGCGAGTGCTCCACGAACGTGTCGCCGACCTTGATGGCCGCGGTGCCCAGCGTGCCGACCTTGGAGGCGTCGGCGTAGGTGACGGCGCCCTCGGTGTCGGTCACGACACCGACCACACCGGACGTGCCCTCGGCGGAGTCGCCGCCCTTGAGCGGCCAGACACCGTCGGGCTCGTCGGTCCAGGCCTCGGGGGCCGTCGCCGACAGGTACTCGGTGAAGTTCTCGGTGGTGCCCGAGTCGTCGAGGCGGTGCACCGGCGTGATGTCGGTGTCCGGGAGGTCGGCGTCGGGGTTGTCCGCCGCGATCGCGTCGTCGTTCCACTTCTTGATCTCGCCGTTGAAGATGTTGGCGATGACCTCGGAGGAGAGGTTCAGCGAGTCGACGCCGGGCAGGTTGAAGGCCACGGCGATCGGGCTCACGTAGATCGGCAGGTCGATGGCGCCGTCGGGGCCGCAGACCTCGGCCGAGGCGGCGAGCTCCTCGTCGTCGAGCGCGGAGTCCGAACCGGCCCACTGCACGCCGCCCGCGAGGAACTGCTCGCGGCCCGCGCCGGAGCCGGCCGGGTCGTAGTTGATCGTGACGTCCGGGTTCGCGCCCTGGAAGCCGGCGACCCAGGCCTCCATCGCGGACTCCTGGGACGACGCCCCGGCGCCGGCGAAGTCGCCGGAGATGGCCTCGCCGCCCGCTGCCTCACTGGGCTCGGCACCGGTCGTCGGGTCAGACCCGCAGGCTGCGAGGCTCAGCGCGAGCGCGCCCACCATGACAGCGGAGCCAACGCGGGGGAATCGGCTGATCTTCACGTGTCTTTCCATCCTGTTCAAGTCGTACGCGCGGCGAGCGCCGCGGCGTCAGACGGGACGCTAGGCAGGTGGAGTGACCTGCTCACCAGGTCCAGGTAAACGGAGGGTGAACAAGCCTGTGGGGAGCGGGTGATACGCAACACGATCACCATGACACGCCCTGCCGCGAGCCACCCGCCGTGCGTTCCGGAGGTCATCCGCCGGCCTGCTCCTCCGGGCGGTCCCGGGTCAGATAGATGGCCTTCGCGGCCTCGGCGATCCAGGCCTGGACGTCGGGCGAGATCGCGGCGTTGCCGGCTGCCGCGGCCGCGCGCTGCTGCCCCTCGGCCGACGCGACGTACGCGACGAACTCCTTGACGAAGCTGCCCTTCGCCTTGTCCTCGTACCGCGAGCACACGACGAGGTAGGACACGAGCACCATCGGGTAGGCGAAGGGCTTGTCGATCGTCCGGTCGAGCGCGAAGGCGAGGTCGTGCTCGTAGCGGTTCTCGATCCGCGGCGAGATGTCGACGACGGCGGCCGCGGCGTCCGCGCTGTAGGGCACGTACTCGTCGCCGACCAGGATGGCGGCGCGCCCCAGGTCGGACGTGCGGGAGGCGTCGGCGTAGGTGATGCCGCCCGGCGTGGAGCGGACCGTGTCCGTGACGCCGCCCGTCCCCTCGGCCGCGAAGCCCTGCGGCAGCGGCCAGACGCCGTCCGGCGGGTACGGCCAGGCACCGGGCGCCGTCGCGTGCAGGTAGTCGGTGAAGTTCTCGGTGGTGCCGGAGTCGTCGGACCGGTGCACCGGGGTGATCTCCAGCGCGGGCAGCTTCGCCTCGGGGTTGGCCGCGACGATCGCCGGGTCGTCCCACCGCGTGACCTGGCCCGTGAAGATCCGCGCGATGAGGTCCGAGGACAGGTTGAGCTGGTCGACCCCCTCGACGTTGAAGGCCACCGCGATCGGGCTGATGTAGACCGGCAGGTCGATCGCGTTGCCGCCGTCGCAGGCCGGGCCGGAGGCCGCCATCTCCTCGTCGCTCAGTGCGACGTCGGAGGCGCCGAAGGCCGTGTTGCCCGCGAGGAACGACTCGCGGCCGTCGCCCGACCCGACGGGGTCGTAGCTGACCGCGGCGTCGGGGTGCTGCTCCTGGAACCCGCTGATCCAGGCCTCCATCGCCGACTCCTGGGACGAGGCACCGGCGCCGGCGAACGTGCCGGCGACGACGACCTGCGCCTCGGCGGTGGCCGTCGGCTCCGCCTCGCCGCCGAACCCGGGCAGCCCGGCCGCTGCGCAGCCCGCGAGCGGCAGCACGAGGGCGCCGGCGGTGGCGGCGGAGACGAGGCGGGTGTAATGGGGGGTGCTCACGGTTCGCGAAACTACTCAGGGGCGCGGTCCCGCGAGCAAACGCCGGATGAACGGAGGGTGACCAGCGTTCACGTTTCACCCGTGAGGTGCGCCACTTCCGGGGCGCACCTCGCCTGGGGTCACCCCTCGTCGTCGGCCAGCTTGTAGCCCAGACCGCGCACCGTGAGCAGGTACTTCGGGGTGCCCGGGTCGGGCTCGATCTTCGAACGGATGCGCTTGACGTGGACGTCGAGCGTCTTGGTGTCGCCCACGTAGTCGGCGCCCCAGACGCGGTCGATGAGCTGGCCGCGGGTCAGCACCCGGCCGGCGTTGCGCATCAGCAGCTCGAGCAGGTCGAACTCCTTGAGCGGCAGGGCCACGCTCTCCCCGGAGACGGCCACGGTGTGCCGCTCCACGTCCATCCGCACCGGCCCGACCTCCAGCACGCCGTCCTCGTCCTGGTCCGTGGAGTCGGTGGGCTGGCGGCGCCGCAGCACGGCCCGCACCCGGGCCAGCAGCTCCCGGTAGGAGTACGGCTTGGTCACGTAGTCGTCGGCGCCGAGCTCGAGGCCCACCACCTTGTCGATCTCGGAGTCCTTCGCGGTCAGCATGATGACCGGCACGTCACCGCGGGCCCGCAGCTCGCGGCACACCTCGGTGCCCGACAGGCCGGGCAGCATCAGGTCGAGCAGCACGAGGTCCGCCCCCTCCGCGTCGTACGCGGCGAGCGCCGAGACGCCGTCGGCGGCCTCGATCACCTCGAACCCCTCGCGGGTCAGCTGGTACGTCAGCGGGTCCCGGTACGACTCCTCGTCCTCGACCACCAGGATGCGCGTCACGCACCTACCTCCTCGTTCTTCGTGGCCGCGGTGTCCGCGGCCTTGTGCTGGTCCTGCGAGTCCTGCTGGTCCTGCTGCTCGCCCCGGTCCTGCTCCTCGCCGTCGCGGACGACGTCCGCCAGGGAGGGCGGGGTGACCCGGCCTGCGCCGGGCCGGTCCGCGGAGGGGATCCGCAGCGTGAAGGTCGAGCCCCGTCCGGGCTCGGACCACATCTGGACGTCGCCGCCGTGGTCGGCCGCGACATGCTTGACGATACTGAGCCCCAGGCCGGTCCCGCCGGTGTCGCGCGAGCGCGCCGGGTCCACCCGGTAGAAGCGTTCGAAGACGCGGTCCTGCGCGTCCTCGGCGATCCCGACGCCCTGGTCCACGACGGCGATCTCGACGAGGCCGCCCCGCTCGTTCACCCCGACGCCCACCCGGCTGGCGGGCCCGGAGTAGGCCACGGCGTTGTCCACCAGGTTGCGGACCGCGGTGACCAGGAGGTTGTGGTCCCCGTACACCTCGGTGTCCAGGTCGCCGCCCATGGTGATCGCGATGTTCTTGGCCTGGGCCGTGGTGCGCGCCCGGTCGACCGCCTCCTCCACGACCTCGCGGATCGGGACGGGCGTCAGCTTGGGCACCGCGCCGGCGCCCTGCAGGCGGGACAGCTCGATGATCTCCTGCACCAGCGCGGACAGCCGCACGGCCTCGCGCTGCATGCGCTCGGTGAACCGGCGGACGGCGACGGGGTCGTCGGCGGCGTCGGCCACGGTCTCCGCGAGCAGCGCCAGCGCGCCGACCGGCGTCTTCAGCTCGTGGGAGACGTTGACCACGAAGTCGCGGCGGATCGCCTCGACGCGGCGGGCCTCCGTGCGGTCCTCGGCGAGCACCAGCACCCGGTCCAGGCCGAGCGGCGCGACGCGCACCTGCAGCAGCACCGTGCCCTGGCCCACCGGGCCGCGGGGCAGCTCCAGCTCCTGCTCGCGGATCACGCCGTCGCGCCGCACCAGGGCGACCAGGTCCGTGATGGCGGCGTGCACCAGGGCGTCGTTGCGCACCACGCCGAGGGCGTAGGCCGGGGGCGACGCGCGGATCACCTCGTCCTCGCCGTCGAGCACCACGGCGGCGGAACGCAGCACGGAGAGCACACGCACGAGGCCCGCGTCGAGCTCGTCGGGTTCGGTCGGGGGCAGGGCGTGCTGATGCCGTTCGGAGACGCGGAACGCCACGGTGGCGACCACGCCGACGATCACGCCGAGAATTCCGGCGACCAGCACCGGTACCCCGGAGATGATTCCGTCCACGCCTCCAGGGTAGGTCGACGTTTCAACCGCTGACGGACGTGGGCGGGCGGTCGGAGGATCGCGTCGCCTACTGTTCATGTCAGGGGGGATGAGCGTTAACCTCCCAGTACATCGCGCCGTCGAACCTAGGTGGGTGCGGGCGGTAGCTGTGCCGTGCGCCGTTCCGGGACGTGTCCGGGCGGCCGGCCCGGCCGTGCGTCGGCCCTGCCCGCCTCACGGCGGCGCGACAGCGGACGCGAACCGTTCGCGCGCCACGAGTGCGAGAGGAAACCGATGCGACAGATCTTCGATGCCGAGCTCCAGCAGGTCGGCGACGACCTGACCGAGATGAGCAGGCTCGTCGAGTCCGCCATCACCCGCGCCGGAACGGCGCTGCTGGAGGCCGACCTTCAGCTTGCGCAGGAGGTGATCGCCTCCGACAAGACCATCGACGCCATCGAGGACTCGCTCGACGAGCGGTGCGTGCACCTGCTCGCGCAGCAGGCCCCGGTCGCGACCGACCTGCGGGTGGTCGTCAGCGCCCTGCGCATGAGCGCGTCGCTGGAGCGGATGGGCGACCTGGCGCGCCACGTCGCCCAGGTGGCGCGCGGGCGCTACCCCGCCCAGGCGATCGTCCCGGAGGCCCGGGACACGTTCGCCAAGATGCACGACGCCGCCGTCCGGGTGGCCCAGCGCACCACCAAGCTGCTCGCCACGCGCGACCTGTCGGTGGCGGAGGCGCTGGAGCGCGACGACGACATCATCGACGAGCTGCACCAGGAGACGTTCAACACGCTCCTGGCGCCGGGCTGGCAGGGCACCGTGCAGGAGGCCGTCGACGTGACGCTGGTGGGCCGCTACTACGAGCGGTTCGGCGACCACGGCGTGTCGGTCGCCCGCCGCGTGACCTTCCTGGTCACGGGCGACTTCCCGGAGGAGTGACCCACCCGCCCCTGACAAGCCGTTGAGTGCTGGCTATTTGCGCTTCTGAGCGGCACAGAAG
>NZ_JBHWZO010000062.1:0-26772 GCF_042728455.1 Promicromonospora sp. NPDC060204 | reverse complement strand
GTGCGCCCCCTCACGTCTTTTCATGAGCGGCCCCGGGCCGCTCGCCCTGAGCAGTACCTGAGAGGATCGAGACATGGCCAGCTTCGTGGACCGCGTGGTTCTGCACGCCGCCGGTGGTAACGGCGGGAACGGCTGCGCCTCGATCCGCCGGGAGAAGTTCAAGCCCCTGGCGGGCCCCGACGGCGGCAACGGCGGTGACGGCGGCACGGTGAAGCTCGTCGTCGACGCCAACACCACCACCCTCCTGGAGTACCACCACTCGCCGCACCGGCGGGCGACGTCGGGCACCCAGGGGATGGGCGACGACCGGGACGGCGCCAACGGTGGCGACCTCGTCCTGACCGTGCCGGACGGCACCGTCGTGAAGGACCTCGACGGCAACGTCCTGGCCGACCTCGTGGGCGAGGGCGCCGAGTACGTCGTCGCCGCGGGCGGCAAGGGCGGACTGGGCAACCGCGCGCTGTCGTCGCCGCGGCGCAAGGCGCCGGGCTTCGCGCTGCTCGGCGAGGAGGGCGAGGCCGCCGAGGTCGAGCTCGAGGTCAAGACGATCGCCGACGTCGCGCTCGTGGGCTTCCCGAGCGCGGGCAAGTCGTCGCTGATCGCCGCGATCTCGGCCGCGCGCCCCAAGATCGCCGACTACCCGTTCACCACCCTGGTGCCGAACCTCGGCGTCGTGCAGGCGGACCAGTCGCGGTTCACCGTGGCCGACGTGCCGGGCCTGATCCCGGGCGCGAGCGAGGGCAAGGGCCTGGGCCTGGAGTTCCTGCGGCACATCGAGCGCACGGCGATGATCGTGCACGTGCTCGACTGCGCCACGCTGGAGCCGGGCCGCGACCCGATCAGCGACCTCGACGTGATCGAGGCCGAGCTCGCCGCGTACTCGGGCGACATCGGCATCGCGGGCGGCCGTGTGCCGCTCGCCGAGCGTCCCCGCCTCGTGGTGCTCAACAAGATCGACGTGCCCGAGGCGCGCGAGCTCGCGGACTTCGTGAAGGCCGACCTGGAGGCGCGCGGGCTGCGCGTCTTCGAGATCTCGACCGCGTCCCACGAGGGTCTGCGCGAGCTCAAGTTCGCCCTGGCCGAGGTCGTGGAGAAGGCGCGCGCGGAGGCCCCCGCACCGGAGGCCGCGCCGATCGTGCTGCGCCCGCGCCCCGTGAACGAGTCGAAGTTCACCGTGCGCCGGCTGGGCGGCGAGACCGCCTACTGGTTCGAGGTGCGCGGCACCAAGCCGGAGCGCTGGGTGAAGCAGACCGACTTCAACAACGACGAGGCCGTCGGCTTCCTCGCGGACCGGCTCGCGAAGCTCGGCGTCGAGGACGGCCTGTTCAAGGCGGGCGCCGTCGCGGGCGACGAGGTGCGTATCGGCGACCCGAACAACGCCGTCGTCTTCGACTGGGAGCCCACGCTGCAGACCGGCGCGGAGCTGCTGGGCGGCCGCGGTACCGACCTGCGGCTCGACCAGAACGAGCGGCCCACGCGCGGCGACAAGCGGCGCGAGTTCACCGAGCGCATGGACGCCAAGGCCGAGGCCCGGCGCGAGCTGTGGACCGAGCGCGAGGCGGGCCACTGGACCGACCCCGAGGACGCCTGAGCCGGAGGCGCAGCGCAGGGTGGGGGCCGAGGTGCGAGGCACGCGCCCGGAGCGGAGCCGCAGGCTCAGGCGTGCGACAAGCGGAGCCTGAGCCGGAGGCGCAGCGCAGGGTGGGGGCCGAGGTGCGAGGCACGCGCCCGGAGCGGAGCCGCAGGCTCAGGCGTCAGACAAGCAGAGCCTGAGCCGTGCCCGAGCAGTGTCGTGCCCGGCCCGTGGAATGAGCGAGCGTCCGGGGCGGGCCTCCGGAGAGGATGAGGGTGTGAACTCCCTCGACCCATCGGTGAACGCCCACGACGCCTCGGAACTCCAGGACGGCCCGGCCGCCCCGGGCCCGCGGTCCGCGATCGCCACCGCCCGGCGCGTCGTGGTCAAGATCGGCTCGTCGTCGCTCACCGGCCCGGACGGTCACCTCGACGTCGGCGCGCTGCGCGGGGTGGTCGAGGTGCTCGCCGCCCGGCAGGCCGCGGGGGCCCAGGTCGTGCTGGTCACGTCGGGCGCGGTCTCCGCGGGCATCGGGCCGCTCGGGCTGGGGAGCCGGCCGCGCGACCTGGCCACGATGCAGGCGGCGGCCTCCGTGGGCCAGGGCCAGCTCGCGGGCCGGTATCAGGAGGAGTTCGCGGCGTTCGGCATCCAGATCGGCCAGATCCTGCTCACGGCCGAGGACACGGTCCGCCGCGCCCGCTACCGCAACGCCCAGCGCGCGCTGGAGCGCCTGCTCGCGCTCGGGGTCGTGCCGGTCATCAACGAGAACGACGCCGTCACCACCGACGAGCTGAAGTTCGGCGACAACGACCGCCTCGCCGCGCTCGTGTCGCACCTGGTGCGGGCGGACGCCCTGCTGCTCCTGACCGACGTCGACGGCCTGCACGACGCCCCGCCGTCGCGCCCCGGGGCCCGCCGCATCCCGCTGGTCGACGACCTCGCGGAGATCGCGGGCGTCGAGGTGACGGCGCGCGGCAGCTCGGTCGGTACCGGCGGCATGGTCACCAAGCTGGAGTCGGTGCGGATCGCGACCGGCGCCGGCGTGCCCGCCGTCCTCACGCTCACCGCCAACGCGGCCGCCGCGCTCGCCGGGGACGACGTCGGCACCTTCTTCGCCGCCACCGGCCGCCGCACCTCGGCGCGCCGGCTCTGGATCGCGCACGCGGCCCGCACGCAGGGCCGCCTCCACCTGGACGACGGCGCCGCGCGCGCCGTGCTCGGCGGCCGTGCCTCGCTGCTGCCCGCCGGGATCACCCGGGCCGAGGGCCAGTTCGACGCCGGCGACCCGGTCGAGCTCGTGGCGCCGGACGGCGTCGTCGTCGCCCGGGGGCTCGTCGCCTTCGACGCGAGCGACCTGCCCGCGCTGCTGGGCCGCTCCACCTACGCGCTGCGGGAGGAGCTGGGGGAGGGGTACGACCGCGTCGTCGTGCACCGGGACGACCTGGTGCTGGAGAACGGCCGCTGAGCTGACCCGCGGGTCCTCCGACTTCGGTCCGTTGCCCAGATGGGTCTCCGACTTCGGTCTCCTGCACCGGGTCAGCCGCCCGCGTCCGCACCACGGAATCGCCCTCGGCATCCGCCCGCGCCCGACGTACTCTCGACGCATGACGATCGTGAGCCAGTACGAGGCGACACCTGCCGGGGGCGATTCCGCGGGAGCCGGCACCCCGCCGCCGTCGGGCACCCAGGACGTCACCGAGGCGGTGCGCGACGTCGCCCGGCGCGCCAAGGTCGCCTCGCGCACCCTGGCCACGGCGAACCGCATGACCAAGGACGCCGCGCTCGGCGCCGTCGCGGACGCCCTGGTGGCCGCCGCCGACGAGATCGTCGCCGCCAACGCCGAGGACCTGGAGCGCGGTCGCGCCAACGGGATGTCGGACGGCCTGCTGGACCGGCTCGCACTGACCCCCGACCGGATCGGCCAGATCGCGGCCGCGCTGCGCGACGTCGCCGGCCTGCCCGACCCGGTCGGCGAGGTGGTGCGCGGGCAGACCCTGCCGAACGGCCTGCGTCTGCGCCAGGTCCGCGTCCCGATGGGCGTGGTCGGCATGATCTACGAGGCCCGCCCCAACGTGACCGTGGACGCCGCGGGGCTGGCCCTGAAGTCCGGCAACGCGGTGATCCTGCGCGGGGGCAGCGCGGCGGCGGCGTCCAACGCGGTGATCGTCGCGGTGATGCAGGGCGCCCTGGCGGCGCGCGGCCTGCCGGCCGACCTGGTCCAGTCGATCGATGCCTACGGCCGCGCGGGCGGCGTGGCGCTCATGCGGGCCCGCGGCCTGGTGGACGTGCTGATCCCGCGCGGCGGCGCCGACCTCATCCAGACCGTCGTGCGCGAGTCCCTGGTGCCCGTCATCGAGACGGGCGTGGGCAACGTGCACGTCTACGTGGACGCGTCGGCCGACGTCGGCATGGCCGTCGCGATCGTGATGAACGCCAAGACCCAGCGCGTCGGCGTGTGCAACGCGGCCGAGACGCTGCTCGTGCACGAGGACGCCGCGCCGGCCTTCCTCCCGGCGGCGCTCACCGCGCTGGCCGACGCCGGCGTGGTGCTGCACGGCGACCCGGCAGCCCTGTCCTTTGCCCCCGAGGGGGCCACCGTGCTTCCCGCCACGGACGAGGACTGGGCAACGGAGTACCTCGCACTGGAGCTCGGCGTGCGGGTGGTCCCGTCGCTGGACGAGGCGATCGAGCACATCCGCACCTGGTCCTCCGGGCACACCGAGGCCATCGTGACGCGGGACATCGCGGCGGCGGACCGGTTCGTCGCGGAGGTGGACTCCGCCGCGGTGATGGTGAACGCGTCGACCCGGTTCACCGACGGCGGCGAGCTCGGCCTGGGTGCCGAGATCGGCATCTCCACGCAAAAGCTGCATGCGCGCGGCCCCATGGGACTGACCGAGCTGACCACCACGAAGTGGGTGGTCACGGGCGACGGCCACGTCAAGCCGTGAGGGCTCGTTGGCGTCCTGGAGACCTCCGCAGGATCTCCTTGCGACCCGGTGCCGCGGTGCGCCCGCCGCAATTCGTCCGTGAGAGACTAAAGCCCACCTGAGCTTGTTCGACTAGGAGGAACACCCGTGCTGCACACCGCCGTCCTGGCTGCCGAGGCCGCCTCGGAGCACGTCAACGAGCCGATCGCCCCGGTCGCGCTCGGCCTGATCGCCTTCGGCGCGCTCGTGGCCGCGCTGCTCGTCACGTACGCGTTCCGCAACGTCGGCAACCGGCACTGATCCATCTAGACGGGAGCCTGACGACCAGATGAGTGCACGCACCGCATGAGTGCCCCCACTGGGACCAGGCCGCGCATCGGGGTGATGGGCGGCACGTTCGATCCCATCCACCACGGTCACCTCGTGGCCGCGAGCGAGGCGGTCGCGCAGCTGGAGCTGGACGAGGTCGTCTTCGTTCCCACCGGCCGTCCGGGCTTCAAGCAGAAGCAGCGGGTCACCCCGGCGGAGCACCGCTATCTCATGACGGTGATCGCCACGGCGTCGAACCCGCGCTTCACGGTGAGCCGCGTCGACATCGACCGGGCGGGCCTCACGTACACGGTGGACACGCTCCGCGATCTGCGTACGCAGCGCCCGGACGCGGACCTCTACTTCATCTCGGGAGCGGACGCCATCCAGCAGATTCTCTCGTGGAAGGATGCCGAGAAGCTCTGGGACATGGCACACTTCGTCGCTGTCACACGGCCTGGGCACATGCTCACCGTGGACGGGCTTCCTCGGGACGGCGTGACGACACTCGAGGTTCCTGCACTAGCTATCTCCTCGACCGACTGTCGTCGTCGGGCCGAGGAGGGTTTGCCGGTCTGGTATCTGGTGCCTGACGGCGTGGTCCAGTACATCGCCAAGCACGGACTGTATCGAGGTCTTCACGATGAGTGACAACAAGGGTCGTCCCATGACGCGCCGCGAGATCCGCGAGCGTGAGGCTGCCGCCGCGGCTGCCGCCGGTGGTGGTGCCGGTGGTGGTGCCTACCCGCCGCAGGGCGGGCAGCAGCAGCCTCCGCACCGTGGCGCGCCCGCACCCGCTCCTGCTCCCGAGGGCGGCTGGTCGCCGAACCCGGGCAACCCGCCGGTCGCCCGGCCCCCGCAGGCGACGGGCGGCTCGCGCGGCGTGGACGCGACGGGCCGGCTCACGCCGGTGCAGCAGCCCGGCGGCAACCCGTCGCCCTTCGGCCCCGGTGGCGGCCAGAGCCGTCCGGGTGCTCCGACCGGACCGGGCGGCCAGGGTGCCCCCGGCGGCCACGGCGCGCCGGGCGGTCCCGGCCAGCAGAGCGCCCCGCCGAGCCCGTTCGGCGCGCGCCCGGCGAGCGCACCCGTGCCGCCCGCGCCCCAGCAGCAGGGCCGCTCCGCGCGGTTCGCCCCGCCCCAGGCGCCCGGTGCGCCCGCCGGACCGGCCGACGTCGGCCAGACGACGCAGTGGGGACCGCCTCCGCCCGCCCCGGCCCAGCAGCAGCCGCCGTCGCCCTTCGGCGGCCGTCCTGGTGCGCCGACCGCGCCCGGCGCCCCCGGCGGCCTCGGCCAGCAGCGCCCGGGTGCACCGGGCCGTCCGGCCGGAGCCCCGCCCAGCGGTGCCGTCTCGAGCAGCGCGCCCGCGCTGCCCTGGGAGGCCGGTGGCCCGGCGGCTCCGCAGTCGGCGCCCCCGGGCGGCGCGCCCGGGGCCCCCGGCTCGCCGTTCCCCGGACGCCGTGGCGGCCCGGGCGGTCAGCCCGTCCCCGGCGCCCCGGGTGGTCCCGGCTCCGGTCAGATCGGCGGACCGGGCCAGATGGGCGGCCCCGGTCAGATGGGCGGCCCCGGTCAGCCGCACCCCGGTGCTCCCGGCCAGTTCGGTGCCGGCCCCATCGCCCCGTCCCGGGCCTCCCGCCGTGAGGTGGAGGAGGAGTGGGACGAGGAGGAGGACGAGGGCCCGCAGTACACCTGGCTGCACTACATCATCCTGGTGGTCGTTGCGTTCGTGCTCGGCCTCCTGATCTGGAAGCTCGTGCTCGAGGGGGACAGCGTCGGGTACCCCACGGACCAGGCGGCCGCCCTGCTGGGCACTCTGCCGGGCGGACTGCCCGGCTTCATGGGAGGTAATGCGGTATGACGGCGACCGAGCGGGCCACAGAGCTCGCGATCATCGCGGCACGGGCGGCGAGCGACATCAAGGCGCAGGAGATCATCGCGCTCGACGTCAGCGAGCAGCTCGTGCTGACCGACGTGTTCCTCATCGCGTCGGGCGCCAGCGAGCGGCAGGTCTCGGCGATCGTCGACGCGGTCGAGGAGGCGCTCTTCAAGGAGGGCGTCAAGGCGATCCGGCGCGAGGGCAAGTCCGAGGCCCGGTGGGTGCTCATCGACTTCGGTGACGTCGTGGTGCACGTGCAGCACGCCGAGGACCGGACCTACTACGCGCTCGAGCGCCTGTGGAAGGACTGCCCGGCCATCCCGCTGCCCGAGGACGCCCAGGGCGGCGGCGACGCGACCGAGTACCGCGACCCCGACGACGGCGCGATCCACCTGGCCGGGGACTCCCGCCAGTGACCGCAGGAACGATCGTGCTGCTGCGCCACGCGCGCACGGCATACAACGCGGGCCTGCGCCTGCAGGGCCAGATCGACATCCCGCTCGACGAGGTCGGCCGCTGGCAGGCGGAGCAGGGCGCCACGGCGCTGGCGGCGTCGCACAAGGGGTCCCTCGTGGTCTCCAGCGACCTGCAGCGGGCCCGGGACACGGCCGTCGCGTACGCGCGGCACCTCGACCTGGAGGTCGTGACCGACGCCGGGCTGCGCGAGCGGTCGTTCGGCGAGTGGGAGGGGATGACCGACGCCGAGATCGCCGAGCGCTGGCCGCAGGAGCACGCCGTCTGGCGCGGCGGCGGCGAGCCCGAGGCGAACGGGGTGGAGTCCAAGGCGGTCACCGCCCGGCGCATGGAGGAGGCGGTGCTACGGCACGCCGAGACTCTCGGCTCGGGGGAGACGCTCGTGGTCGTGTCGCACGGCTCGGCGATCACGCAGGCGATCACCCGCCTGCTCGGTCTCGACCCCGCGACGTGGCGTGGTCTGCACGGCCTGCACAACGTGCACTGGTCGCACCTGCGGGCCTCCGGACCGGGCGCGAGCCCGGCGTGGCGCCTCGTCGCGCACAACGTGGGCGCCGGTTACCCGCTCGACACGTGGCAGTCCGGGCCCGAGGCCCGGCAGTGACCGAGCGCACGCCGGTTTGAATTTGGTCCCTGGCGTCGGTCTGCATAGACTAACGACGCTCGCCCGGCCCAATGGCTGGGAGAGACCAATCTGGGGCTGTGGCGCAGCTGGTAGCGCACCTGCATGGCATGCAGGGGGTCGGGGGTTCGAGTCCCCCCAGCTCCACCGGACGAAGGCCGCTGACCCGCACGAGAGTGCGGATCGGCGGCCTTTCTCGTGCTCGGTGCGCCGGCTCCGCCCGCGTGCTCACTCAGCCTCCGCGGCCTCCGCGAACCGCTGCGTGCCGATGACGCGGAGCAGGTCGAGCTTGTCGGCGGCGTCCGTGCCCTCCAGCGGCAGGAGGACCCGCACCCGGATGCCGGTCCCGGGCGTCACGAGCACCTCGCACCGGAGCCGGACCAGCCCGACCGTGGGGTGCTGGACGTCCTTCAGGTCGGAGCGCCGGACCGCGACGTCGTGCTGGTCCCACAGCATCCCGAACTCCGCGCTGTGCGCGGCGAGGCCGGTGACGAGCCCGGTGATCTCGGCGTCCTCGGCGCGGCGGGAGTAGGTGGCGCGCAGATCGCTGACATGGGCCCGCGACAGCCGGGCCCGGTCCGCCTCCGGGACGAGATCGCGGGACTCCGGGCGGGTGAACCACCGCCAGTAGACGTTGCTGTCCCGGCCGGGGAGCAGCTCGCCACGGCAGTGCAGGGCGTCGTCGAGCGCGTTGGTGTGGAGCACGTCGCCGAGATCGTTGTAGACGCACGTCGGCAGGTCGTCCAGGTGCTCGGCGAGCTGGCGCAGCCCCGGGTCGAGACGGCGGCCGACCTGCCGCGACGGGACCGGCACTCCGGCGAGGCGGAAGAGATGGTCCCGCTCGTCCGGGGTGCACCGCAGCGCCCGCGCCAGCGCGGCCACGACCGACTCCGACGGGTCGGAGCCGCGTGCCTGCTCCAGCCGCGCGTAGAAGTCGCTGGACACGCCGGCCAGCACGGCGACCTCCTCGCGGCGCAGGCCCGGCGTCCGGCGGCGCGACGTCTCCGGGAGGCCGACGTCCGACGGCGAGAGCGCCGCCCGCCGTCGGCGCAGGAACTCGGCGAGCCCGGGCCGGTCGATCACCTGATCAGTATGTCCCGCGGTCGCGACCGCAGCCAGGACCGGACCGGTCCTGGATGAACCACGCCGACCGGCCGCACGGTAGGGGCATGACCACCCACTACGCCGGGCTCGCCCGGCACATCCCCGTCCCGCCCGCGGTGCCGACCGTCTCGGTCAACCCGGTCACCCTCCCGGCGCCGGACCGCGCCCTCCCGCTGACGCTGCGGGTCACGGCGCCCCTACACGGTGACGCCCTGCCGATCGTGCTGCTGTCCCACGGCGGCGGCAGCTCGTACCACCTGCGGTCCAAGGACGGCTACGCGCCCCTGGTCGACTTCTGGGCGAGCCACGGGTTCGCCGTCCTCCAGCCGACCCATCTGAGCTCGCCCGGCGGGGGACTCGGCCTGGACCCGGACGCCCCCGGTTACCCGCTGTTCTGGCGCTCACGGATCGACGACTTCACGCTGATCCTCGACGGTCTCGATGCGATCGAGGCCCAGGCGCCGGCCGTGGCCGGGCGGCTCGACCGGGCGCGTGTCGCCGCCGCCGGCCACTCCGCGGGCGGCAACACCGTCAGCGCGCTGCTCGGCGCGCGGGCGACCGACCCGTCCGGCGGCGTCCTCGACCTGCGCGAGCCTCGCATCAGTGCCGGTGTGCTGCTCGCCTCGACCGGCAGCGCCGAGGGCATGACCGACGCCATGCGCGCCCGGTATCCCGAGCTGGAGGCCGACTTCTCGCACCTGACCGCCCGGACGCTGGTGGTCCACGGCGACCAGGACGACAACCCGGCCGCCACCACCCGCGGCGCCGACTGGTCCGCCGAGCCCTACCACCTCAGCCCGGGCGCCGACGCCCTGCTGACGCTGCCGGGGGCGAGGCACTACCTCGGCGGCATCATGGGCTACGACCTCGCCGAGACCGACGACGAGGACCCCGAGCGGCTCGCCGTCACCCAGCGCATGACCTGGGCCTACCTGCGGTCGGCTCTCGATCCCGGTGACCCCGCGTGGCAGCGGGCCCTCGACGCCGTCCGCGACCACCCCTCGCTCGCGAGCGTGCAGACCAGGTAGCCGACGCCGTCCGGGCGTGTGCCGGCGGGGCGACACACTCGATCCCGCAGCAACGATGCGTGCCAGCGTGTGAGCCGGCCGTGGGCCGCTCGCCGTGGATAGGCTGCCGGCACATGACCGAGCGACCTCAAGCAGATCAGCCGCACTGGCGTGTGTACCCGGTGGGTGCCGCTGGAAACCTGGTGAACGCGACGATCAACGCGCTGGCTCCGTTCCTCGTCGGCATCGGCGCCGCCTTCGTGCTCCTCCTGGCCGTCGCCATGGTGGGTGAGGAGGCCCTGTTCGACGAGCCCGCCGTGAGCGGTGCGCTCGACCAGCTCGCGCGGGCCGCCATGGTCCCGGTGCTCGTCCTCGCGCTGGGCGCCGGCGTCCTCACCACCGTCCTGTCCGCGCTGCGCGAGGTGATCACCTCGCGCGCCGTCGCCCGGGCGGCCCGAGACGGTGCGCCGAGGACGGCCGTGCCGCACCCGAGCCAGGTGGACCTGGTGGCGGCCCAGCCGCCGTTCGTCGCGTTCTTCGTGGTCTCCGCGCTGCTCGCCGGGATCGGCGTGCTGTTCACCGTGGTGGCGGCCTTCGGCGTCAACGGCAGCGAGATGTACATCCTGTGGGGCTCGCTCGCGGGCACGGGGGTCGCCGGGGTCTTCGTGCTCCTCGCGCTGGCGGGCCGTCCCGCGCACCACCGCCGTCGGCTGGCGATCGCGGCGCACTGGACCACGGCCGACGAGCACGCGGCCTGGCGACGAGCGGCCCCTGCGAGGTCCCAGGACGACGACGAGGCGGCGCTTCCGCCCGACCTCCGGCGCAAGCAGCGCACGGCCACCTGGTACGAGTACGTGGGCGTCGTGTGCCTCGCGCTCGGGTTCAGCCTGCTGCAGCTCTGGCTGTTCGTCACCCACCCGTTCCGGTCCACGACCGACGCCGGACCTCGGGTCGAGTACGGGGACGGCGTCGAGGCGGTGCTCGTCGTCGGCGTCTGGGTCTTCGCGGCACTTGTCGTGGCGGCTGTCGGGCTCCTGGTGGTGGGGTTCTTCGCCGACTCGGCCGTCCAGCGGCGCGAGCAGGAGATCCTGCGGCAGGCGCTGGCGGACCGGGCGGCCCCACGCCCGCCGAGGGGACTGCTGCGCAAGTACGCCAACCACCAGCCCGTGATCTTCGTGCAGGCCCTGGCCCTCCTCGCCGCAGTCGGGACCACGCTCGGCTGGGGCGTGTACAGCCTCGGCACGGGCGGGATGGAGGACGTCGCGACGCTGTACGGCGACGCCGACGAGACGTTCGGCGGCTTCGTGCCACAGGCCCTGGTGACGCTCGCGGTCTCGGTCGCCCTCGTCGTCGGTGCGATCGTGTGGGACGTCGTCGCCGCCGCTCGTGGCCACGAGCTGCGGAGCCAGGTCGTGGAGCGCTGGCCGATCAAGCCCTCGCCGCGGATGATCGGTGAGGACGGCAAGAAGCGGCCGGACCCGGCGTCGACCGGTCCCTCGCTGACGCCGAAGCCCACACCCCGGACCGCACGGCGCTGACGAACGACGGCCCGGCCGGCGGCCGGGCCCTCGTTCACGTCGTGCGGATCACGCCGCCGTGAGGAGACCCCCGGTCGTCGCCCGTGCCCGGTCGAGCCGCGCGCCGACGTCGGCCCAGTTGGCCAGGTTCCAGAACGCCGCGACGTAGTCCGCCTTGACGTTGAGGTAGTCCAGGTAGAACGCGTGCTCCCACATGTCCAGCATGAGCAGCGGGGTGATCCCCAGCGGCACGTTCGCCTGCTGGTCGAAGAGCTGGAACACCAGCAGCCGCCCGCCGATGCTGTCCCAGCCGAGCACCGCCCAGCCCGAGCCCTGGATGCCGGTGGCCGCGGCCGCGAAGTGCGCCTTGAACGCCGCGAAGCTGCCGAACTGGTCGACGATCGCTGCCGCCAGCTCCCCGGTGGGCTCACCGCCGCCGTCGGGCGAGAGGTTGTTCCAGAAGACGGTGTGGTTGGTGTGGCCGCCCAGGTTGAACGCGAGGTTCTTCTCGTGCAGGTTCACCGCGGCCAGGTTGCCGCTCTCGCGTGCCTCGGCCAGTGCGTCGAGCGCGGCGTTGGCGCCGGCCACGTACGCGGCGTGGTGCTTGTCGTGGTGCAGTTCCATGATCCGCCCGCTGATGTGCGGTTCGAGCGCGGCGTAGTCATAGGGCAGGTCAGGCAGGGTGTAGACGGGCATTTCCGGGTCCTCTCGTCGAGTGCTTCCGACGCTAGAACCTCAACCGCGGTTCAGGTCAACGGACCCGCGTGGGGTGCGGTGGTGATCGTCGACACACCCGCGCGCGGGCGCGCTCCGGCCAAGCGGTCGCGGCGCTCAGGCGGTGACGACGACCTTGCCGAGCGGGTGCCGGCGGGCGTAGTGGACCGCCGCTTCGACGCCGTGGTCGAGCGAGTACCGTCGGGCGATCGGTGTGGAGAGCCGGCCCGCCATCGCGGCTTCGGCCACGGCCCGTGTGCCGTTGCTCCCACCACCCGTGTTCATCACGAAAGCCAGCTCCACGTCGTCGCGTCCGAGCTGTTCCGGCTCCGGCGGCGGGAAGATGATGGAGACGAGCCGGCCGCCAGGACGCAGGCTGCGTGCCGCCGCGGGCAGGCCGTCGGCAAGGAGCGCGAGGTTGAGGACGACGTCGACGCCGGTGGGGTATTCGTCGTAGGCGACCGCGTGGTGGGCGCCCAGGCCGTGCAGCAGCTCGGCGGCCTCGGCAGTGCGGGCGGTCACCGTGATCTCGGCTCCGGCCGCGTGCAGGACGGGGATCAGGGTCAGGCCGACCGCGCCGGTGGCTCCGATGACGAGTACGGAGTCGCCGGGCCGGATCTTCGCGGCGTTCATGAGTGCCAGCGTCGTGGCGCCCGCAATCACCAGCGACGCAGCCCGCTCCGCGCTGAGACCGGCCGGGCGGTGGTCCAGCGCGGGCGTGTCCGTCTCGAAGACCGCGTAGTCGGCGAGGGCGCCGGTGCTCAGTGACGGTCGCAGGGGGTCGGCGGCGGCGCGCAGCTGGCGGGGCATCGCCATGCCGAAGATCTCGTCGCCCGCGCGGAAGCGGGTGACGCCCGGCCCGGCTTCGGTGACGGTGCCCGCGAACTCGTTGCCGAGCGTGTACGGGAACTGGAGGTCGACCAGGTCGCGGAACCCGCCGGTGACGACGCGCAGGTCGGTGGGGTTGAGCGTCGCGGCGGCGATCTTCACCAGGACCTGGCCGGGACCGGGACGAGGCACGGGCAGGTCGGCGATCGTGAGTTGCTCGGGAGCTCCGTAGCCGGTCGCGACGAGCGCCCGCATGGTGTCGGCTGTCATGAACTCACCGTATGAAGGGGGTACGTGAGCAGTCGATGCCCGGAACGCTCACTTCGTTGCTCGTTTGACTCATCTAGCATGCCTGCATGGATCTTGTCTCCGATGTGCTGGAGATCTCCGGCGTCCGGGGCACGATCGGCACGCGCACGGAAGCAGGCGGGGACTGGTCGGTCTCCGTTGCGGGCTGTGCCGTGGCGGTCGTGCACGTCGTCACCGCCGGCAGCGCCTGGCTCGATCTTCCAGGCTCCTCACCGCGACGGCGAGAGCTGGCGGCAGGAGACGTGGTACTCATGCCGGGCGGGCCGGCGCACGTGCTGAGCAGTGGGCCGGGTGCCGGTACCTCGGTAGCCGGACCGGACGAGGTGAGCCGGGCGTTCGGGTCGGGTGAGGTGATTCGCCTCGGCTCACAGCCCGCCGACACCCGCATCGTGACCATCGGTTACGACTGCGACCACACCGTGCACACCCAGATCCTCGGCACGCTGCCGGAGGTGGTGCACATCCGCGGCGACGACGGCGCGGACGGCTTCGACGACACCGTCCGGATGCTCGGACGAGAACTGAGCCACCCACAGCTGGCGGGAAGGGCGGTGCTGAACAGCCTGGTCGATGTCCTGCTCGTACAGCTCGTGCGGGCCTGGCTGCCCACCCGGTCCGAACCTCACGGCACCTGGCTCGGCGTGCTCGCCGACCCGCTCGTGCACAAGGCGATGGAGCATCTGCACGCCGAGCCGGCACTGCCGTGGACCACGACAAGGTTGGCCCACGCTCTCGACGTGTCCAGGGCGACCCTGTCCCGCCGGTTCGTGGCCGCCGTCGGACAGACCCCCGCCGCCTATCTGACGCAGTGGCGCCTGGACCTGGCTGCGGTTCGCCTGCGCGGGACCCGGGACCCGGTGGAGTCCGTCGCGGCAGCGGTCGGCTACCAGTCGGTCCCAGCCTTCAGCAGGGCGTTCGCCCGCTCCCGCGGCATGACTCCCGGGCGGTACCGCACCGCTGCGCGCGACGACGGTCGCCTGTCGGCCTGAGCCAGAACTGGTGGGCTCATGACGAGAGGCCATCCCTTCCTCCTTGTTACAGGATTCCGGAATGGCCTCTGACTGAGTGTTTCGGTGGAGCTGGGGGGACTCGAACCCCCGACCCCCTGCATGCCATGCAGGTGCGCTACCAGCTGCGCCACAGCCCCGAACAGCGTTCGCCCAGGTGGGCGAGCGCCGTCAGTCTAGACCGATCCCGGCCCGGAGACCAAAGCGGGGCTACCGACCACCGTGAACGGCACCCGCAGGAGGTCCGCGTCGCGTGACGACGAGCCGACGAGCAGCTCGAAACCGCCCGGTTCGACCACCCGGTCGCCGACCCGGTCGACGATCGTGCAGTCCGCCACCGGCAGGTCGATCTCGACCACGACGCTCTGCCCGGGGGCGACGTCGACCTGGCGGTAGGCCTTGAGCTCCTTGTCGGTCCAGCTCACGGACGTCACGGTGTCGCTGACGTAGACCTGCACGGTCTCGCGCGCCGGGCGGGCGCCCGTGTTGGTCAGGGTCACCCGGGCGCGGACGGTGTCGTCCGGACCCACCTCGGCGTCCCGCACCCCGAGGTCGGAGTACTCCACCGTGCTGTAGGACAGGCCCTGGCCGAACACGAAGGCGGGCTCCTGCGTCAGGTCGGCGTACCGGGCGCCGTGCTGACCGCGGATCTGGTTGTAGTACACCGGTTGCTGGCCCACGTGGCGGGCGAACGAGATCGGCAGCCGGCCGGACGGCTCGATCAGCCCGAGCAGCAGCTCGGCGACCGCCCGGCCGCCCTCCATGCCCGGGTTGGCCGTCCAGATCACCGCGGCGGCGTTCAGGGCGGACTCCGGCAGCACCAGCGGCTTGGACGCCATGACCACGACGACCATCGGCGTCCCCGTCGCGGCCAGCGCGTCCAGGAGGGCGACCTGCCCGCCGACGAGCTCCAGGGTCGCGGTGGACTTGTACTCGCCGACCAGCTCCACCTGGTCGCCGACCACGACCACGACGTGGTCCGCGCCCTCGGCCTGGGCCACGGCCTCGGCGATCAGCTCCGGGTCGGGGTCGCACGGGACGGCGATCTTGGGCCGGGGCTGCCCGTCGGGCAGGGTGTCGCCCTCGGGCGGCGAGACCAGGGTGACGATCTCGGCGCCGAGCGCGCTGGTGACCGTCCAGTCCTGCGGGCTCAGGGCGCGCAGCCCGTCGAGCACGGTGGTGATCATCTCCCGCGGGTGCCCGTCGGGCAGCCAGTCGGCCTGGCCCGAGCTGCCGGCCCAGTCGCCGAGCTGGGCCTGGGCGGCGTCGGCCAGCGGTCCGATGACGGCGATACGCCGGGGCCGGTCGTCCGCGGTACCGGCCGCGCGGCCGCCGTCCACACCGGTGAAGCCGCCGGCGAACGGGAGCGCCGCGTCCGTGTTGCGCAGCAGGACCAGCGACCGGCGCGCCACGTCGAGGTTGACGGCGGCGTGCGCCGCGGAGCCGATGAGCGCCCCGTCGCGGTCGAGGGTGGGCCGGCGCGGGTTCTCGAACAGGCCGAGCTCGAACTTCAGCGTCAGGATGCGGGCCACGGCGCGGTCGAGGTCGGACTCGGCGAGCAGGCCCTGGTCGATGGCCTCCTGGGCGCCCTCGAAGAACTGCGGGGTGGTCATCACCATGTCGTTGCCGGCCCGGACGGCCGCCGCCGCGGCGTGGGCGTGGTCGGGCTGGACCTTCTGCTCCCAGACCATCCGGCCCACGTTGTCCCAGTCGGTGATCAGCGTGCCGGTGTAGCCCCACTCGCCGCGCAGCACGTCGTTGAGCAGCCAGTCGTTGATCGTGATCGGCACGCCGTCCATCGACTGGTAGCCCAGCATGAAGGTGGCGCAGCCCTCCTTGGCGACCCGCTCGAACGGGGGCAGGAACCAGGACCGCAGCTTGCGCCGCGAGATGTCCGCCTCGGACGCGTCGCGCCCGCCCTGCGTCTCGGAGTACCCGGCGAAGTGCTTGGCGGTGGCCAGGATCGCCGTCGGGTCGGCCAGGCCGGAGCCCTGGTAGCCGCGCACCATCGCCGAGGCGAGCTCGCCGATCAGGTACGGGTCCTCGCCGAACGTCTCGTCGACCCGTCCCCAGCGCAGGTCGCGGGCGATGCACAGCACGGGGCTGAAGGTCCAGTGCACACCGGTCGCGGACGCCTCGACCGCCGTGATCCGCGCGGCCTGCTCCAGCAGCGCGGGGTCCCAGGTCGCGGCCATCCCGAGCTGCGTCGGGAAGATGGTCGCGCCCTCGTAGAACGAGTGCCCGTGGATGCAGTCCTCGCCCACGATGAGCGGGATGCGCAGCCGGGTCTGCTCCACCAGGTCGTGCGCGAGCCCCACGCGATGCGGCGAGGTGTGCAGGATCGATCCCACGTGCTTGCGCAGGATGTCGCCCTCGTAGTCGCCGCGGGCGTCGAGCTGGAGCATCTGCCCCACCTTCTCCGCCACGGTCATCCGGGCCAGCAGGTCGGCCACCCGCTCCGCGACCGGGAGGCCGGGGTCGAGGTAGGCCTGTGCCGGGGCGGACGTGTCGTGGACGCTGGTCATCGGGCGCTCCTGTCGGTCTGTGTTCGCACGCCGGAAACCTACCAGTCGCTAGGTAAGGGCCGCCGGGCCGTTCACCTGCTGTGGTCCGGCATGCTGGGCGGCCGCTACTGTCCCTGGTACGGAGCCTTCCGATCCGGGGCCCTTGGTACGGGGCCGACGCCGGATCCCCGACCCGCGAGGTGCCCATGGCCGACAAGACCGACCTCAAGAAGACCCTCGACGCCTACCGGGCGAAGCGGGACCAGTTCCGGATCGTCGACGTGCCCGACCTGCACTATCTGATGATCGACGGGCACGGCGACCCGAACAGCTCGCCGGCCTTCACCGAGGCGGTCGAGGCGCTGTACCCCGTGGCCTACACCCTCAAGTTCGCCAGCAAGCGCGAGCTCGGGCGCGACTACGTCGTCATGCCGCTGGAGGGGCAGTGGTGGGCCGAGGACATGGCCGCCTTCACGACGGCGCGCGACAAGTCCCGCTGGGACTGGACGCTGCTGATCATGGTCCCGGACTGGACGACCCAGGAGGCGTTCGCCGCCGCGGTGGAGCAGGTCCGGGCCAAGGGCGGCCCGGCCCGGCTCGGCGACGTCCGCCTGGAGACCCTGTCCGAGGGGCGCTGCGTCCAGACGCTGCACGTCGGGCCCTTCGACGCCGAGGCCGGCAGGCTCGCGCGGATGCACGACGAGTTCATCCCGGCCCACGGGCTGCGCCGGGCCGGCCGGCACCACGAGATCTACCTCAGCGACTTCCGTCGGGTCGCGCCGGAGAAGCAGCGGACGATCCTCCGGCAGCCGGTCGAGGTGTCCGCCGGAAATGACTGATGGCGGCTCCCACCAGCCCGTACGCTGACCCGGATGATCGACCGACGACCTGCTACCCGCCCTGGCATCGTGCGGCTGCGCCGCACCTACCTGAGCCTCGGCCTGGGCGAGCTGGTCTCGGTCGCGGTCTTCGTCGTCGTCCAGCCGGTGGTGGCTGCGCGGCGCCGGGCGCCCCGGGATGCCACGTCGGGTCGCCATGGCCTATCGCGTGTTCCGCGTGCTGAACCCGGTCCTGCTCGTGGTCTGCCTCATCGCGCCCGGCCGCGGCCGCCCGCCAGAGCGACGAGCGCCGCCGCCACGAGCGCGACGGCCGAGATGGCGAACGCTGTCGTGTAGCCGGCCGCGGTGGGCAGCCCGGTGGCCGCGAGCGTCGTCGCGCCGACGACGGCGGTGGCGACCTGCGCCCCGAGGGAGCCGCCGATGGTCCGCACGATGGTGTTCACGCCCGTGGCCTCCCCGGTCTCGTGCGGTTCGACGGCGCCGACCACCACGTTGGCGAGCGACGAGAAGGCGAACCCGATGCCGATACCGAGCACACCGGCCCCCGTGGCGACGTCCCAGGGGTGCTGGTGGCCCACCGCGAAGGCCGCGAAGCCGACCGCGCCGATGACGCAGGCCGCGACCAGCGTCGCGGTGAACCCGATGCGCGGGCCCAGGCGCCCGGCGAGCGGTCCGGCGAAGAGCATGGTCACGGCCATGGGCAGGAGGTAGAGCCCCGACTCGGTGACGGTGGCGCCGAACCCGTAGCCGGCCTCGGTGGGGGTCTGCACGAGCTGCGGCACCAGGGTGAACGCGCCGTACATGCCGAAGCCGATGATCAGGGCGGTGAGGTTCGCGGTGACGAGCGTCCGGCGGCGCAGCACGCGCAGGTCGACCAGGGGCGCGGCCAGGCGCGACTCCAGCAGCACGAAGCCCGCGAACGCGACGACCGCCACGGCGGCCAGGCCGACGACGACGCCGGGCGCCCAGAGGCGGGACTGGCTGATCGCCAGCAGCAGGGCCGTGAGCGCCACGGTCAGCACGCCGCCGCCGGCCCAGTCGACCCGGCCGCCGAGCCCCGGCCGGTCGGGGCCGACGAACGCCGCGACCGCGGCCAGGGCGAGGACGATGACGACGAGCGCGGCCCAGAACAGCCACGGCCAGCCGAGCGCGTCGATGATCGGGCCGGGCACCACGAGGCCCACCCCGAAGCCGATGCCGAAGATCGCGCTGACGGTCCCGATCGCCACGGGCACGCGTTCCCGGGGGAACGTCTCGCGCACGATCCCGAACGCCAGCGGGAACGTGCCTGCGCCCAGCCCCTGGACCGCGCGGGCGGCGACGAGCACGCCGATCGACCCGGGCAGCGCGCCGGCCAGGGCTGCCAGGAGCGTCCCGGCCGCGAGGATCGCCAGGCTCACGAGCAGCAGGCGGCGCTTGCCGAACATGTCGCCCAGGCGGCCGATGATCACCGTGCCCACCGACGACGTGAGCAGGAACGAGCTGATCAGCCATGCCGTCGTCGTCGGCGAGACGTCGAGCTCCCGCTGCAGGTCGGGCAGCGCCGGCACGACCATGGTCTGCAGCAGGGAGAAGGAGAGCACGGCCAGGAGCAGTGCGACGAAGGGTCCGGCGGTGCCCTGGCGGGCCGCCTCACGAGCTGATGCCTGTCGAGTGGATGTCATGGCGACATCATTACATCATGTAACGACCGAGTGATAGTGTCCCCCCGTGGAACAACCCGCGGGCCGACCCCCGACGCTGCTGGGCCTGCCCTCCTATCTCGCCGGGCACGTCTCGCGCATCGGCCACCGCGCGCTCGTCGCCGACCTCGCGCGGCACGGGCTCCGGCTGCCGCACTTCGCGGTGCTCACGGGGCTGCACGACCTCGGCCCGCTCGGCCAGCACGAGCTTGCCGACCGGCTGGGCCTCAACCGCAGCCACCTGGTCGGATATCTCGACCGGCTCGAGGAGGCGGGCCTGGTCAGCCGGGTCCGTGACCCGGGGGACCGCCGGCGTCAGCAGGTGCAGCTCGACCCCGCGGGCGAGCGCCTCGCGGCCGAGCTGATCGAGGGAGCCCGCGCCGGCGAGGCCGCCGACCTGGCCGTGCTCAGCGCCGACGAGCTGGCGACGCTGACGGACCTCCTGCGCCGGGTCCTGCTCACCGACGACGCAGCCGCTGCCGACGCCGCGGGCGCGCCGCCTGCGGGCGACTGACGCCGCCTGCGGGCGACTGACGGCGGCGACCGACGCCGCCGCCCGGGGCGCTCAGCCCCGCAGCTCCTCCACGGAGGCGCCCGGCTGCTCGGTGAGCTCGGCGGCGTCCTGCGTGGCGGCCCAGGAGGCCAGCAGGGCGAGGCCGTCCGCGGCGGGTGAGCCGGCCGGCGCCGTGTAGACGTTGAGCACGAGCCCCGGCTCCGACGGCAGCTCCATCGACTCGAAGGTCAGGTCGAGCTGCCCCACCACCGGGTGCCGCAGCCGCTTGAACCCGCTGCGGTGCAGCAGCACGTCGTGCGAGGCCCACCGCTGCCGGAACAGCTCGCTCCGCGTGGAGAGCTCGCCGACGAGCTCGATCAGCGCCGGGTCGTGCGGGTTGCGCCCCGCCTCCAGGCGCAGGTAGGAGGCGGAGTCCCGGGCGATCCGCTCCCAGTCGACGAAGAAGTCGCGGGCGGCGGGGTCCAGATAGACGAACCGCGCGGTGTTCGCCGGACGGCGCGGGTCGGCGAGCACCGGCGCGTACAGGGCGCGGGCCAGGCGGTTCATCGCGACGATGTCGTGGCGCCCGTTGCGCACCCACGCGGGCGCGTCGCTGATCGCATCGAGCACCTGCTGGACGGCGGGGCGCACCGTCGTCGGCGCGCGGCCCCGCCGGGCCTTGCCCGAACCCGCCGAGCGGGCCAGCGTGAACAGGTGCTCGCGCTCGGCCTCGTCGAGCTGCAGCGCCCCGACCAGGGCGTCCAGCACGCCGTCCGAGGCGCCGGACAGGTTCCCGCGCTCCATCCGCACGTAGTAGTCGACCGAGACGCCGGCCAGCATCGCGACCTCCTCGCGGCGCAGGCCCTTGACCCGCCGGTTGCCGCCGTAGGCGGGCAGCCCGGCCTGGTCGGGCGTGAGGCGGGCCCGCCGCGAGCTGAGGAACTCGCGGACCTCGGCGCGGTGGTCGATCTGTCCCATGCCCCCACGGTAAGCCGACCCCTGCCGCCGTGGGAGGCACTGGCGTTACCCGGAACGACCGGGACTCCCCGGGGCGCGCGCCACGCGGTGTGCTGGGGCGACGCACCAGGAGAGGCAGCATGCACACCACGGCAGCACCCCGCGTGGCCACCGCCACGACGACCGGCACGACGGCGATCCTCGCCGTCATCCTCATCAGCTACTTCATGATCCTGCTCGACAACTCCGTGATCTTCACGGGCCTGCCGAGCATCCGCGCCGACCTCGGCCTCGACCCCGCCACGCTCTCCTGGGTGCAGGACGCCTACACCCTCGTGTTCGGCGGCCTGCTCCTGCTCGGCGCCCGCGCCGGCGACCTCCTGGGCCGACGGCGCCTCCTCGTCGCCGGGCTGGCCGTCTTCGGCACCGCCTCGCTGCTCATCGGGCTCGCCCCGACCGGCTGGTGGATGATCGCCGCCCGCGCCCTGCAGGGAGTAGGCGCCGCCGTCGTCGCCCCCACCTCCCTCGCCCTGATCACGGCGCACTTCGAGGGCCCCGCCCGGGCCCGCGCCATCGCCTGGTACAGCGCGACCGCCGGGATCGGCGCCAGCCTCGGGCTGGTGGTCGGCGGGGCGCTCGCGGAGTGGGTCTCGTGGCGCGCGGCGTTCCTCGTCAACGTGCCGATCGCGGTGGCCATGATCGTCGTCGCCCGCCGGGTCCTGGCCGAGACCGTGCGGCGCCCGGGCCGGTTCGACGTCGGCGGAGCGCTCGCCGCGACCCTTGGCACGGGCGCGCTCGTGCTCGGGATCATCGAGTCGGGCGAGCGGGGCTGGGCCTCGCCCGTGACCCTGGGCGCGCTCGCGGCGGGGCTGGTGCTGCTGACCGTCCTGGTGCTGCACGAGGCGCGGACGGCCCACCCGATCATGCCCCTGCGGCTCTTCCGCAGCCGGGAGCGCAGCGGCGCCTACGCCGCCCGCCTGCTCTACCTGGGCGCCATGATCGGCTTCTTCTACTTCACCACGCAGTACCTCCAGGACGTGCTCGGCCTCGGCCCGCTGCAGGCCGGCCTCGGGTTCTTCCCGATGACGCTGGTCAACTTCGCCGTGGCGCTGGCCGTCCCGCGGCTGCTGCGCCGGATCCCCGGCTCCGTGCTGCTGGCGGCCGGCCTGATGCTCACTCTGGGCGGGCTGGCCTGGCTGAGCCGGGTCGGCCCCGACGACGCCTACCTCGCCGCCGTTGCGCTCCCGATGCTGCTCGTCGGGGCGGGCCAGGGTCTCGCCTTCGCGCCGCTGACGAGCTCCGGCATCGGCGGGGTCGCGCCCGAGGACGCCGGGGCGGCGTCTGGCCTCGTCAACACCGCCCACCAGCTCGGCATGGCGCTCGGCCTGGGCGTCCTCGTCGCGATCGCGGCGCACGCCGACGACGGGGCGGACGCCGTGGGGTCCGACGCCGTGGGCCCGGGCGCCGCGCAGGTCGCTGCGCAGGTCAGCGCGGCCCTGACCGGGGCCGCGGTGCTGGTCGCGGTGGCGCTCGTCGTGGTGCTGATGGTGCTCCTGCCGGCGCGGCGCCCGCGGGGCTGACCGGCTGATCGGCCGACGTCCGCCCGCCGTCGTCCAGCCAGGCGTGCGCCGTGGTGTCCACCCTGGGGACGACGACGGCGTCCGCCCTGGGTCCGATGCCGGCGGGGGCGCCGGTCGGTAGTTTCGTGGTCATGACCCCGACCGCCCGGACCGCCGCCGACCGGACCGCGACCACCCCGACTCGCCCGACCCACGCAGGCCTGACCCATCCCGTGGCGCGCGCCGGGGTCGTCGTGCTCCTGAGCTTCGTGCTCGGCGGGCTGACGTCGTACGCCCAAGGGTTCCTGCCGGACGCGTTCGCGTCGTTCGCCAACTCGGCCAGCGGCTGGACCGTGCTCACGGCCCTGCTGCTCTTCTGGTCCCGGCTCCGCACCGCGCCCGCCGCCGTGCTCGGCGCCGTGAGCTTCGTGCTGCTCGTGCTCGGGTACGCGGTCGCGGCCCAGGTGCGGGGCTACGTGTACGACCCGCTCCTGTTCTCGGTGGTGGGCGTCGTGGCCGGCCCGTTCGTGGGCGTCGCCGCCTCCTGGCTGCGCGCCACCGGAGTCCGCGCGGCCCTCGGCACCGCGCTGCTCGCGGGCATCGGGGTGGGGGAGGCGGTGTACGGGCTGACGATCATCCGGGAGACGACCAGCCCGGTCTACTGGACGGTGATCGGCGTCGCGGGGCTCGCGCTCCTGGTCGCCCAGCTCGTGCGCCGGGTCCGCGGCGCGCTGCCGGTGAGCCTGGCCGCGGGCGGCACGGTGCTCGTCGCGGCAGCCTTCTACCTCGCCTACTCCAGCCTGTAGGACGCCGAGGGCGCGACCAGCCGGTCCAGCAGCCGGTCGAGGAGCCGGTCTGCGCGTGCGCTCGCGGTCTCGTCGACCAGGAGGGTCTGGGCCAGCCCGCTCGCGGCGGCCACGATCAGCTCTGCGTCCAGCTCGGCGTCCGGGTCCGGGTCCACGTCCTGGTCCGCGGCGCGGTCGGGCGCCGTCGCCCCCGCGCGGGCCCGCCGGAGCTGGTCCGCGATCGCCGTGATCAGGTAGCGCGGCGCGCCCAGCGTGTCCTCCCCGTCGACGTCGGAGGCGGTCAGGGCCGCCGTGTGGAACGCGTTCAGGACCACGGTGTCCTGCCGCCGTGCGGCGTCGGTCGGCAGCAGCTCGACGAGGAGCGCACGGACGACCTCGCGCGGCGCCGGCTCCGCGCCGAGCGCGCCGAGCCGACGGGTGAACCGCGTCCCGGCGTCGGCCACGACGGCCTGATGCGTAGCCAGCAGGAACTTCCGCTTGGTGCCGAAGTAGTACTGGACCAGGCGCACCGAGACGCCGGCCTCGGCGGCCACCGACTGGAAGGTCGCGGCCTCCAGCCCGGCGCGGGCGACGACCCGCCGCGCGGCGTCGGTGATCTGGGTGCGCCGTTGATCGTGGTCGGCCAGCCGGGGCATGCGGCCCGTCCTCTCGTGCTGTGCACGGCCCGCGGGCCGTTGGTGGTATGCCTGCACCATCATAAGTGATACGTTCATACCAACAAGGCGGCGGGGCGGAGGGTGCCATGGCCAGGATCGGACGGTTCAGGAACGAGGCGGCGCGCGCGGAGTACCTGCGCACCTACGCGGCGATGGAGAGGCTCTGGCCCCTGCCGTCGGCGGTGTCCGACGTCCCGACGGCGTACGGGACCACCCACGTGCGGTGCTCGGGCTCCGGCGCCGGGCTGCCGCTCGTGCTGCTCCACGGTTTCGGCGGCAACGGCCTGTACTGGCACGACGTGGTCGAGGACCTGGCGCGCGACCGCGTCGTCGTCGCCCTGGACACCGTCGGCTCGGCCGGGCGCAGCGTGCAGACCGCGCCCCTGGGCCGCGATGCGGACTACGGCGCGTGGTTCGCGCAGGTGCTGGACGGCCTCGGCCTGGACCGCGCCCACGTGCTGGGGGAGTCCCTGGGCGCCTGGCACGCGACCCTGATGGCGCTGCACGCGCCGGACCGCGTGGCGAGCGTGTCCCTGATCGAGCCCAACGGCGTGTTCACCAGGACGCCGGCCCGGGCCCTGCTCAGGATGCTCCGGTTCGGGGCGAACCCCACCGACCAGGGCTGGCACCGGATGCGCGAGTGGCTCACCCCGGGGACCGACCCGACCGACGTCGAGCTGGCGTGCATGAAGGCTGCGCAGGGCTACCGGACCGCGGCCGGCTGGGCGCGCCCGCTCAAGGACGCCGAGCTGGCCGCCATCACCCCGCCGTTGCTGGCAATCTACGGCGCCGAGTCCGTGCTCTCGGAGCCGGAGGCCGCACGGCGCCGGCTCGCCACGGCCGTCCCTGGCGCCGAGGCCGAGATCGTCCCCGGCGGCGGGCACGGGGTGCGCGGCCAGGTCCCGGGCCAGGTCGGCGCACGGGTCGCGCGGTTCGTCGGGCAGCACGACAACTCGGTCCCGGCGGAGCGATGAGTTTCTCGGCGGGCCGTCGTCGACAGGGGTGTTGCACACCAGACCCGCACGACACCGAGGGAGCCCTCCGATGGCCATCACCAGCATCTTCGTCAACCTGCCCGTCGCCGACGTCCGGGCCAGCACGGCCTTCTACGAGGCCGTCGGCGCCTCCGTCAACCCGGACTTCTCCGACGAGACGTCGACCAGCCTGGTGCTGAGCGGTGCCGTGTACATCCAGATCATGAACCACGAGAAGTTCGCCTCGTTCACCAAGCAGCCGATCGCCGCCGACGGCATCGAGGTCATCAACGCCCTCGGCGTCGAGTCCCGCGAGGAGGTCGACCGGATCGCGGGCGCCGCCCTCGTCGCAGGCGGCACCGAGACCGACGAGACCAAGGACATCGGCTGGATGTACGGCCGCGCGTTCGCCGACCTGGACGGCCACCACTGGGAGGTCATGTTCATGGACGAGGCCGCCATGGCAGAGGCCTTCGCGGCCGAGGCGGGCTGAGGCCCCGGACCCATGCCCCGCCGGACGTCGCCGGGTCTCACGCCGCGTGCGTGGGGCCCGGTTTCTTTGTCCCGGGCGGGGTCGTCGCAGGTCCGGGCGCGGGACGCTGTTTGAGAATCGTTCTCACTTCTGGTTGACTCCTCCTCGGTAACGAGAATGATTGTCATTCTAGATGGAAGGAGCGGGCGGCCCAGACCGCCCGACCGACGATGAGAAATCACCACACCCGCACGGCCGCAGGCCTCGGCGCGGCACTGTCCCTCGTCCTGCTCAGCGCGTGCGCCGCGGAGGACGCGGCGTCCGGCTCGGCCTCGGAGTCGGCCGGCGCCGACGAGCACGAGGAGCACGGGTCGCCCGACGCCACCGAGGCCCAGGCGCGCACGCCCCGCGTGGCGGTCACGTACGACGGCGGCGTCCTGGTGCTGGACGCCATGAGCCTCGAACCCGTAGGCGAGATCGAGCTGGAAGGCTTCACCCGCCTCAACGCGGCGGGGGACGAGCGCCACCTGATGGTCTCCACGACCGGGGGCTTCCAGGCCCTCGACCTTGGCTCCTGGGCCGAGGCGCACGGCGACCACTCCCACTACTGGACCGCCGAGCCGACCCTGACCGACGTCGCCTACGAAGCGTCCGAGCCCGGCCACGTCGTGGTCCACGAGGGCCGCACCGCGCTGTTCGACGACGGCACCGGCCTGGTACGCGTGCTCGACTCGGCGCACGTGGCCGACGTCGACGCGGCGGCCCGCGAGTACACCACGCCGTCGGCCCACCATGGCGTGGCCGTCGAGCTGACCGACGACAGCCTCGTGGTCTCGGAGGGCACCGAGGACGCGCGCACCGGCATCCGGGTGCTCGACGGCGACGACAAGGAGATCGCGGCGTCCGACGAGTGCCCCGGCGTGCACGGGGAGGCCGTGGCCGCCGACGAGGCCGTCGTCATCGGCTGTGAGGACGGCGCCGTGGTCTACGCGGACGGCAAGATCACCAAGGTCACGTCCCCGGACGCGTACGGCCGCATCGGCAACCAGGCCGGCACCGAGGCGTCGCCGGTCGTGCTGGGTGACTACAAGAAGGACAAGGACGCCGAGCTCGAGCGGCCGACGCAGGTCTCGCTGATCGACACCCGGACCGGCGACCTCCAGCTGGTCGATCTGCCGTCGTCGTACACCTTCCGGTCGCTCGCGCGGGGCGACGACGGCGAGGCCCTCGTGCTCGGCACGGACGGCCAGGTGCACATGATCGACCCGGAGTCCGGCAAGCTCACGCAGTCCATCCCGGTGATCGACGAGTGGGAGGAGCCGACCGAGTGGCAGGAGCCGCGGCCGGCGATCCTGACCCTGGACGGCTCGGTCTACGTGACCGACCCGGCCACGGACTCGATCCACGCGGTCGACGTCGAGACGGGCGAGGTCTGGAAGTCCGCCGACCTCGGCGTCACCCCGAACGAGCTGAACGGCGTCACGGGCGGCGAGCCCCACACCCACTGACCCCCCACTGACAACCCGTTGAGTGCTGGCTATTTGCGCTCCCCGAGCCTCGGGA
>NZ_JBHWZO010000061.1:0-27061 GCF_042728455.1 Promicromonospora sp. NPDC060204 | reverse complement strand
GCTTTGGACGGCGCCAAAGCGAAGAAACCCGGGCCTCAAAGGGGAGTCCGTTGAGCCGCACGACGTCGGAGCGACCTCGCGACGTCGGGCAGCCGTGGCCGCCCGCGCGCCGCTCGTCAGAGGGGCCGGATCGTGCCCCGGAAGTGGCGGGTGCCCTTGCCGGACCGCCAGCCGTCGTACACGAAGCCGTCGGCCGGCTCGTTCCCGCCCGCAGAGCCCCCAGAGCCCCCAGAGCCCGCCGGGGCGACGTCGGCCGCGTTCCGGATCGCGACGTCGACCGTGCTCGGCAGCAGCACCGGCCGGAAGAACTCGACCGTCCACTCGTACGCCTCGCCGCGCCGGGCGGGCCCGACCTCGGCCAGCGCCCGCGCCGCCGTGTACATCCCGTGCGCGATCGCCCGGGGGAAGCCGAACGCCTTGGCGCCCAGGCTCGACGTGTGGATCGGGTTCTGGTCGCCCGACACCGCGCCGTAGGCCCGCCCGGTTCCCGAGCCGAGCTTCCAGCGCGCCGTCGGCAGGGGCGCCGTCCACTCCTCGCGCGGGGACTCGTCGGCCGGGGCCGCGCCGTCGGGGGCCGTGAAGCCCTTGGCGAGGTAGGTCGAGACGCCCTGGTAGGCGAGGACGCCGTCCACCAGCACCTCCGCCACCAGGTCCACCTGGACGCCCCGGCGGTGCGCCCGGGCGTCCTGCGCCCACGCCCGCACCTCGACCGTCTCTCCCAGCCGCACCGGGCGGAGCACCCGGGCCACGTTCCGCAGGTGCACCATGCCGAGCAGCGGCAGCGGGAAGTCGCCGCGCACCATCACGGCCGTGGCCAGCGGGAACGCCAGTACGTGCAGGAACCCGGCGGGCAGCACGTCCGACGACAGCTCCCCCAGCAGCTCCTGGTACGCCGCCAGGTGCGCCGCCTCGCCCGTGGTGTCCACCCGGGCGACGCGGTACGCCACCTCGGGCAGCCGGACCTCACCCCTGGGGCGCTTGCCGGGCGACCCGGCGACGCCCTTCGTGAAGAGCCCGCCCAGCCGGGGCAGCGCGGGCAGCTCGGTCACGCCGTACGACGCCGGCGGCTCTGCCGTTGGTGCGCCTCCGCGACGCTCCGTTCCGGGCGAGTGCCTCGTTCCTCGGCCCTCACGCTCCACTGCGCTCTGCATTCGGCGCACAGTCACTTGCCCACCATGTGCTGACCGCACACCCGGAGCGTCTGCCCGTTGATGCCGGACGCCGGCTCGGACGCGAGGAAGGAGATCGCCTCCGCGATGTCGACCGGCAGGCCGCCCTGCCCCAGCGACGGCATCCGGCGCGCCACGGTGCGGGTGAGGGCGGGGACCTTCGCGGTCATCTCGGTCTCGATCCAGCCCGGCGCGACGGCGTTCGTCGTGCCGCCGGTCGCCGCGAGCACCGGAGCGCCCGCGGCGGCGTTCGCGATGACGCCGGCCTTGGTGTAGCCGTAGTTGGTCTGCCCGCGGTTGCCGGCCAGACCGGTGGTCGAGGCCAGCGAGACGATCCGCAGGCCCTCGACGCCGGCCGCGAGCAGGCGCTCGTTGATCTGGAGCTGCGCCGTGAGGTTCACGGCGATGACCGGGTCCCACTTGTCCGCCGTCATGTTGGCGAGCAGCTTGTCGCGGGTGATCCCGGCGTTGTGGACCAGGATGTCCAGTCCGCCGAGCGGCTTGGTGGCGGCCAGGATCTTGTCGGCCGCGTCGTCGGCGGTGATGTCGAGCTGGAGCGCGACGCCGCCGATCTCGTTCGCGACGGCCGCGAGCGACTCCCCGGCGGGCGGCACGTCGATGACGACCACCCTGGCGCCGTCCCGGGCCATCGTCCGGGCGATCGCCGCGCCGATGCCGCGCGCGGCGCCGGTGACGACGGCCACCTTGCCGGCCAGCGGCTGCTCCCAGTCGACCGGGCCGGCGGCGTCGGACGGCCCGACGGGCAGGAGCTGCCCGTCCACGTAGGCCGACCTGGCGGACAGGAAGAAGCGCAGCGTGGCCACGGCCGACGCGGAGTCGACACCCGCACCGCCCGTGAGCTGGATGCCGTTGGCCGTGGACCCGCCGCGCAGCTCCTTGCCGAGCGAACGGACCAGGCCCTCGACGCCGCCACGGGTCGCGGCCAGGACCGGCGCGTCGCCCTCGGCCACGGCGCGGGAGATGCTCACGACCCGGCCGTTGCCCGCCAGACGCCGCAGCGTGCCGGCGACGGTGAGCACGGGGGCCGACACGGCCGCCGGGGTCTCGGCACCGGTCAGCACCAGCACGACGGCGCCGAACCGCTCGCCGTCGGCGCTCTCCGGGCTGCGGCGCACGTCGACGTCCCAGCCGGACAGGACCTTGGCCACGGCGTCGGCGTCGGCGGCCGAGGCGTCGTCGGACACGACCAGGACCGGGCCCACGGTGAGCGGGCTACCGGGCCGGTAGCGCCGGAGGATGGCCGGCTGGGGCAGGCCCAGCTTCTTGAAGACGGGCTTGAGCGTCCCGTTGGCCAGGTTGAGATAGCTGTCGGTCACGATGTCCTCTTCGTTGCGGGGCGGTACGGGCGGGCTCGGGGGTGCGCTGCCGCCCGGTTCAGACGGACTCGACCAGGGCGACCGCGCCCAGACCGCCGGCGGCGCAGACCGAGATCAGAGCCCGTGCGGGCTGCCCGGTCTCCTTGGCCTTCGCGGAGACCAGCTTGGCGGCGGTCGCGATGATGCGGCCACCGGTCGCGGCGAACGGGTGACCCGCCGCGAGCGAGGAGCCGTTCACGTTGAGCCGGCTGCGGTCCACCTTGCCGAACGCGCCGTCGAGCCCGAGCTCCGTACGGCAGTATTCCTCGTCCTCCCACGCGGCCAGCGTGGTCAGCACCGTGGAGGCGAACGCCTCGTGGATCTCGAAGAAGTCGATGTCGTCCAGGGTGAGGCCGTTCCGGGCCAGCAGGCGCGGGACCGCCGCCACCGGGGCCATGAGCAGACCCTCGTGGCCGTGCACGAAGTCGACGGCCGCCGTCTCGGCGTCCACGAACTTGGCGAGGATCGGCAGCTCGCGCTCCTCCGCCCACTCGCGGGACGCGAAGAGGACGGCGGACGCGCCGTCGGTCAGCGGCGTGGAGTTGCCCGCGGTCATGGTGGCCGCGTCCTCGAGCTTCGCGCCGAACACGGGCTTGAGCTTGGCGAGCTTCTCGAGCGACGTGTCGGGGCGCAGGTTGTCGTCCCGGGTCAGGCCCTTGAACGGCGTGACCAGGTCGTCGAAGAAGCCGGCCTCCCAGGCGCGGGCGAGGTTCTGGTGCGAGTTGTACGCGATCTCGTCCTGCGCCTCGCGGGAGATGCCCCACTTCGCCGTGGTGATCGCCTGGTGCTCGCCCATCGAGAGGTGGGTGCGCGGCTCGCCGGTGCTCGGGGTGGCGGGGGCCAGGTCCTTGGGGCGGATCTGGAGCAGCGCCTTGACCTTGGCCCCGGTGGTCTTGGCGTGGTTCGCGTCCAGGAGCGCGGCGCGCAGCCGGTCGCTGACCACGATCGGCGCGTCCGAGACGGTGTCTGTGCCGCCGGCGATCGCGGACTCGATCTGGCCGAGCTTGATCTTGTTCGTCACCGCGATGGCGGCCTCGAGGCCGGTGGCGCACGCCTGCTGCACGTCGTAGGCGGGGGTGGTGGGCGACAGGGAGGAACCCAGCACGCTCTCGCGGATGAGGTTGAAGTTCTTGCTGTGCTTCAGCACGGCGCCGCCGACGACCTCGCCCAGGCGCTCGCCCTGCAGGCCGAAGCGGGCGACGAGCCCCTCCAGCGCCGCGGTGAACATGTCCTGGTTGCTGGTCCGCACGTACTTCTTGCCGGCGCGGGAGAACGGGATGCGGTTGCCGCCGATGATCACGGCTTCGCGCGTGGACGGGACGGGGGCGGGGGTAGTGGACACGTCGCTGTTCCTTCTCACTTCATCGTCGGGCAGAGGCTTCGTTGGGTCGAGCCTTGTCGAGACCAGGCCGGGCCGCGACCCGGTTCGCCCCGGGTGGTGCCCAGGACTCACAGTACCTGATACTCTCAGTCTCGTGAGACGAATCACAAGACCTCTAGCGAGTCAAGGTGGGGAGGCGGACCGATGAGCATCGGAGTCGACGGTCGTTCGACCCGCTGGGACGACCACCGCACGGCCCGTCGGGCAGAGCTCGTCCGCGCCGCGCGCAAGGCCGTGCACCGCCTGGGGCCCGCGGTCTCGATGGACGAGATCGCCGCCGCCGCGGGTACGTCCAAGTCGATCGTCTACCGGTACTTCGACGACAAGGCGGGCCTGCGGCTCGCCGTCGCCGAGACGGTGGTCATGCAGATGCACGACGCGCTGCGCGCCGCCGCGCAGCAGGCCGACAACCCGGAGATGGCGCTGCGCGAGATGGTGCGCGTCTACCTCGAGATGATCGAGAGCTCCCCCAACGTCTACTGGTTCGTCACCCGGACCGCCATCGGCGGCAACGAGCCCGCGCCCGTCGAGAGCGGACGCCGCGGCCGTCGCGCCCCGGCGCCCGCCGACGACGCGGGCGTGCCGAGCACCCCCGCCGACCTGCACCCGCTCGGCGCCTACCTCGACTCGGTGATCGAGCTCGTCGCGGAGCCGTTCGCGCGGGCCACCGACGTACCCCCGGCGGACGCCGCGGCCTGGGCCGCGGGCGCCGTCGGCTTCGTGCGCGGCTCCGGCGAGTGGTGGCTCGGCCACCGCACCGTCGAGTCGACGCCGCTGACCCGTGAGCAGCTCACCGAACGGGTGACCCTCTGGCTCTGGACCGGGCCCGTGGGCGTGCTGCACAACCGCCCCGGCGCCGCACCGGCGACCGCCTGATCCCGACCCACCCTCCCGACATCCAGAACCTGGCCCCCTGGCCGAACACCGAGGAGAACCGATGACGACCACCTCCGAGCCCGTGACCACCACCGCGGCGGCGCCACAGGCCGTGGCGCCCCAGCCCGAGGCGGCCCGTCCGGCGTCGGGCACCCGCGTGGACGTGCCTGCCCTGGAGCAGATGCTGCTGGGCCGCTGGCCCGAGGAACGGTCCGAGGCCCGGCGGATGGTGGCCGCGCACCCCGAGCTCTGGAAGCAGGAGGGGATCACCAAGGAGGAGCACCGGGAGATCACGCTCGCCCAGATGAAGCAGATGGTGCCGTACGGCCAGGTGCTGCGGGCCTTCCCGGAGCGCCTCGGCGGTCGTGAGCAGGCCGGCGGCAACCTGGTGGGCTTCGAGGAGCTCGTCGCGGCCGACCCGTCGCTGCAGATCAAGGCGGGCGTGCAGTGGGGACTCTTCGCCTCCGCGATCAACCACCTCGGCACCGAGGAGCAGAAGGACCGCCTGCTCCCCGGGGCGATGGACCTGAGCGTCCCGGGTGCGTTCGCGATGACCGAGACGGGCCACGGCTCCGACGTCGCCGCGATCGGCACCACCGCGACGTACGACCCGGAGACCGAGGAGTTCGTGATCAACACCCCGTTCCGCGGGGCGTGGAAGCAGTACCTCGGCAACGCGGCGAAGCACGGCGTGGCCGCGACGGTGTTCGCGCAGCTGATCACCAACGGCGTGGACCACGGCGTGCACTGCTTCTACGTGCCGATCCGGGACCCGCAGACCATGGAGTTCCTGCCCGGTGTCGGCGGCGAGGACGACGGCCAGAAGGGCGGCCTCAACGGCATCGACAACGGCAAGCTGCACTTCACGGACGTGCGGGTGCCGCGCCGCGACCTCCTGGCCCGGTACGGCCAGGTCGCCGC
The DNA here is from genome assembly GCF_042728455.1 of Promicromonospora sp. NPDC060204. NCBI lineage: Bacteria > Bacillati > Actinomycetota > Actinomycetes > Micrococcales > Promicromonosporaceae > Promicromonospora > Promicromonospora sp. NPDC060204. Next base: position 21,338 of record NZ_JBHWZO010000061.1, on the reverse strand, counting down.
GGACGGCACCTACACCTCCTCGATCGACAGCCCCGGCCGCCGCTTCTTCACGATGCTCGGCGCCCTCGTGCAGGGTCGCGTCTCGCTCGACGGCGCGGCGATCACCGCGGCGAAGATCGGCCTCGCGATCGCCACGAAGTACGCCGAGCAGCGCCGCCAGTTCTCGCCCGCGACCGGCGCCGACGAGCTGACGCTGCTGGACTACGCGACGCACCGTCGTCGGCTCTTCCCCCGCATCGCCGAGGCGTACGCGATGCACTTCGCGCACGACGAGCTGCTCGACCTGTTCGACGACGTGTTCTCGGGCCGCGAGGACACCCCCGCCAAGCGCGAGGACCTGGAGACGACGGCGGCGGCGCTCAAGGCGACGTCCACCTGGTACTCCCTCGACACGCTGCAGGAGTGCCGCGAGGCCTGCGGCGGCGCCGGCTTCCTCTCCGAGAACCGGTTCACCGGGCTGCGCGCGGACCTCGACATCTACGCCACCTTCGAGGGCGACAACCACGTGCTGCTGCAGCTCGCGGCCAAGCGCCTCGTGGGGGACTACGGCAAGAAGATGGCCCGGGCCGCGAAGTCCCCGGCGGGCATGGCGGGCATCGTCGCCGGGCAGGCGCGGGACGCGGTGCTGCACAAGACCCCGCTGCGCCGGCTGGGCCAGTCGGTGGCCGACGGCGGCGGCGCGCGCTCCGCGGGCCGCCTGCTCGACGCCGAGGTGCAGCGCGGCCTGATCGCCGGCCGCTACGAGGGCATGGTCGCGGCCACCGCGATGGGCATGCGCCCCGCGCTCAAGGCCGACCCGGTCAAGGCGCAGGAGATCTTCGACGACAACCAGGTCGGCCTCATCGGGTCCGCCGCCGCGTGGGCCGAGCTCGTCCGCTGGGACGCGTTCACGAAGGCCATCGGCACGGTGTCCGACCCCGGTAACCGCAAGGTGCTGACCCTGCTGCGCGACATCTACGGGCTCACCACGATCGAGCGGCACCTCGACTGGCACCTGACCAACGGCCGCATCTCGACGGGGCGCGCCAAGGCCGTCACGGCGACGATCGACCGCCTGCTCAAGGCGCTGCGCCCGCACGTGCTCGACGTCATCGACGCCTGGGGCTTCTCGCAGGAGCACCTGCGCGCGCCGATCGCCGACGGCTCCGAGAAGGTGCGCCAGGACGAGGCACGCGCGTACTACCGCGAGCTGCGCGCGAGCGGCACGGCGCCGATCAGCGAGAAGGAGCTGCGCAAGCAGCAGGCCAAGCAGGCGCGCTAGGGCCGGGACCGCCTCGCCGAGCTATGCCGGCGAGGCGGTCACGACCAGCGGGTCACGCGGCGTCCGGCACCGCGGCCACGACCGGCACCGGGAGCTGCTGCACCGGGACCGGCTCGGCCTCGGCGTCGGGCTCCTCGGTGTCGACGGGGCGCGCGAGCGGGCCGCCGAGGGTGATCGGGCCGTCCGTCGCGGGCGCCGGTTCGGGTATCGCGCGTACCACGACGAAAGTGCCCGCCAGCCCCAGGAGGGCGGCGAGCACCGCGAGCGGTACGAGCTGATAAGCGAGTGTCATTCCGAGCAGCGTGCCGACGCCTACCGCGACGGACGATCCGAGAACGAGTACGCGGGTCATCTGGAGCCTCCCTGCCAAGGTGTCTCCGAGGAGAAATTGCCTGACCCCAGGGGGGAACTCTGCGGTGCCGCACTCCGGAAGATGCCCCTCGGGCGTCTGGGGGCGCACGAAGAGCATGAACTGGGGCCCGGCCGAGCTGGGGCTCATCAGATTGTTTGTGGCGACCTGCCTCGCCGCCTTTTCCAGGAAACCCCAACCTGCGCGGCTCCGCACCCCGAACAGCCCCGCTCCTGGTCACGACTGGGTCACGGCCGCGTACGGGCCGCTCCGCTCACACCGGGTTGCAGTGCGCGGTGGCGGTGAGGATCAGGCCGACGTCGGGCCGCCACGGCTCCAGGTTCCACGTCTCCTTGTCCATGGCGCCCACGGCGTGGCACACGAGCTGGTGCTCCATCGTGTCGCTGTCCGCCTCCGGCTCGGCGGCCACGAGCTGGGTGCGGATCAGGTCCAGGCCGGCCTCTCCCGCGCTCCGGGCCCAGTCCGCCGGGTCGACGGCGAGGGACCGCCCGCCCTCGTTCTCGCCCCAGGTGGTGCTCTCGATCGACTCGGTGCCGACCACGAACGTGACCGTTACCGGCTCGGTGCGCGCCGGCTGCCCGTCGCTCCCGGAGGTCGCCGAACGGTCGTCGATCCGGAGCCTGGCCTGGGTCGCGTCGATGTCGGTGACCTCGATGCGCGGTGCGTCCTCGGCGTCGGACGGTGGTTCCGGCGGGGCGATCGCCGCGACGGGCGTGCCGTTGCCGTCGAGCACGGAGATGCTCCCGTCGGTGTCGACGTCGAGCGCGCCGGGCGAGGTCAGGGAGAGCCGGGCGGAGCCCTCGGGGCCGAGGGAGAGCGTGACCGTCCGCGTGCCCGGCCCGAGCTCGTCCTCCCGCACCTCGGCCGCCCTCCGCGAGCTGACCTCCAGGACGACGTCGCCGACGGTGACGGTGCTGGTCTGCGCCTTCGGCTTGGTGCCGCCTTGCTCGGACGACGGCGTCGACGTGGGTGTCGGTGTCGGCTGCGATGCTGTCGCGGTCGGGTCACCGGCTCCGTCCGATCCCTGGGCGCGCTCGATCAGGCTGCACCCGCCCACGGCGAGGACGGTCGCGAGCGCGGCGCACGCGGCAAGGGGAGAGGCGACGGCCCGGCGGATCTGCACGTCCCCATTGTGCGGGGTGCCGGCTGTGCCCGAGGTGGGCCCGGCTCGGCGTGCCGGGTGGCGCGCCTCGACCTCACCCCCTACAGTTAGAACATGCGTTCGAACAATGTGCTGGTGACTCGCGGTCCGGCCGACGTGCCGGACCAGTCTCCGCGTGGTGCGTCCGCACCGCGCGAGTCGGGGTTCGCGAGCGGTTTCGCGAACCTTTCGGAGGCGGTCGACGCCCTGGCGGCGATCGACTCCCTGCTCTCCTCGCTCGCGGCCTCGCGCGCCGTGCTGATGGAGTCGGTCCGGGAGTGGGTGGCCGACCAGCCCGACCTGTTCGACGCCCCCGAGGTCGAGGCGGACGATCTCGCAGGCCTGGCGCCCGAGCTCGTCGAGCGGCTGGCCACTGCGCTCCGGGTGCCGCAGAGCTCGGCGGTCGCGCTCATCGAGGAGTCCCGGGCGCTGGTGCACGAGCACCCGCGGACGCTCGCCGCGCTGCGCGGGGGGCACATCACGCACGCGCACGCGCAGACGATCCTCGGGTACACGGACGGGCTGCGGCGGGGCAACCGGGTGGCGCTGGAGACCCGCCTGCTCAAGCACGCGCGCACCACGACGCCCGGTGAGCTGAGCCTGGTGGCGCGTGCCGAGCGTGAGCGGCGGCTGCGTCCGGTGCGGAGGGCCGAGCCACAGGTCGTGGCACCCGCCGAGCACCGGTCCCGGCGTCAGCGGGTCAGCGCCGTCCCCACAGGTCGTCCCACGCCGTGAAGGCCTCGTCGGTGTGCCGGTTCTGCTGCTGGCCACCGGCGGGTGCCTGGCCGCCCCAGGCCGGGGTGTCCCACACCGGCGCGGCCTGCCCCGGCTGTTCCGGACCGCCGCCCGGACCGCCGCCCTGAGCATCGGCCTGACCGGCGCCCTGCGCTGTGTCGTACGCGGCCCAGTGCTGCTGCTGGTCGTACGGCGCGCCCGGCTGCTCGCCGGACGTGCTCGTGCCGTACCCGGCGGCGGCCGGGTAGCCCTGGTCGTACGGGGCGTCGTAGCCGCCGGGCGGCGTCGCCGGCTGTGCGGGCTGGTGCGGTTCCGCCCAGGGCTGTGCCGACTCCGTCTGCCCGGTCCACAGGGGCGCGGCCTGGTACTCCTGCGACCACGGCCGGTCCAGGGCGCTGGGCGTCTGGTACGGCTGGGCACCGTCGTCCCGGGGGCTGCCGTGCCGGCCGCCGTAGGTGGGCTCGGCGCGGTCCGGTGAGTCGTATGCCCGGCCGCCGAAACCCTGGTCGCCGAAGCTCCGGTCGCCGAAGGCCTCCGCGGCTTGGGGCGTCTGGCCGAACGCGTCCTCCCGCCCGGACGACGGCGGGAGCGACGGGTAGCCGTCGTCGTTCCGTCGCGGCGCCGAGACCGCGGCGAACGTGGTGGTGGCCAGGTACTGCTCGAACGGGACGTCGAAGGTCTCGTCGTGCGACCACGACGAGTCCCACGGCTGTGCGGCCGGGGCCGGAGCGGCCCGCCGGCCGTCGTCAGGCATCGGGGGCAGGCGGATCTCGCCCGAGCTGTGCCGTACGCGGTCGTGCATCTGCCCCACCCAGTTCAGGGCGAGCTCGAAGCGCATGGTGCCGAGGCCGTCCACGCCCAGCTCACCGCCGAGCGCGGGGTGCGGGTTGAACGTGTAGACGTCCTCCTCGCTCAGCCGGATGCCGCGGCTGCGGGCGTCGCGGACCAGGTCGTCCATGAGGTACGTGGCGCGCCCGTCGGCCGACTCCAGCTCCGCGTACATGGTCACGGCGGAGTTCCAGCGCAGCTCGAGCGTGCCCTCGACCGTGTCCAGGAACCACCACCCGTCCAGCGACTCCAGGAAGATGTCGCCGAAGCAGGTGGCGAAGCGCGGGGTCTGTTCGCGGATCCCCATCCAGTGCCACGAGGCCAGCCCGAACTCGAAGGCAACCTTCGGGAAAGTCCGGAGCAGCTTCATGTCCGAATGAAACCACTTTCGGGTAAACGTCGGGAACCCCTACGTGACATCTTTGTTTCACCCTTAACGGGACGGGTCCGAGCCGGTCACGCCAGGCCCGACTGATAGGCGAACACCACGAGCTGGGCCCGGTCGCGCGCCGAGAGCTTGATCATCGCGCGCGACACGTGCGTGCGGGCGGTGGCCGGGCTGAGCACCAGCTCCTCGGCGATCTCGTGGTTGCTCATCCCCTGCGCCACGAGGCCCACCACCTCACGCTCGCGTTCCGTGAGGTCACCGATCCGCGGGTGCGGTTCCAGGGCGCGCGGCGACGCCGCGGTGAACTCCCGGATGAGGGTCCGGGTGGCCGACGGCGCGAGGAGCGCCCCGCCGTCGTGCACCGTGCGGATCGCGGTGACGAGCTCCGCCGGGGGCGTGTTCTTGAGCAGGAACCCGCTCGCCCCGGCACGCAGCCCGTCGACGACGTACTGGTCGTGCTCGAACGTCGTCAGCACCACGACGCGCGTCGCGGCCAGGTCGGGGTCCTCGGCGATGCGCCGCGTCGCCTCGATGCCGTCGATGCCGGGCATCCGGATGTCCATCAGCACCACGTCCGGCCGCAGGCGCCGGGCCTCGGCCACGGCGGCGATGCCGTCGGCCGCCTCGCCCGCGACCGTCGTGTCCGCCTCGCCCGCGATGAGTGCGCGCAGGCCCATGCGGACCAGGTCCTGGTCGTCCACGAGCAGCACCGAGATCATGCGACACCTCCCGCGGGCAGCGCGGCCCGCACCTCGAACGACTCGTCGACGGGACCGGCGTCGAGCCGCCCGCCCAGGGACTCGACTCGGTGCCGCATCCCGGTGATGCCGAACCCGGCGACGAACGCGGCCCCGGACGGGCGCGGGTTGCGCACCGCCAGCCGGACGGCGTCCGGCTCGTACGCGACCTCGACCCGCGCGGCCGCGCCGGCGCCGTGCTTGACCACGTTGGTCAGCGACTCCTGGAGCACCCGGTAGGCGGCGAGGTCCACGGCGTCGGGCAGGGTCCTGGGCGTGCCGGTGACCGAGAGGTCCACCGCGACGCCCGCCGACCGGACCCGCTGCGCGAGCACCTCCAGGTTGGCGAGCCCCGCGGTCGGCGCGCGCTCGGGGCCGGCGCCGGAGCCGGGCCGGATGACCGCCAGGGTGGTGCGGAGCTCGGTCAGCGCCTCGTTCGCGGCCCGCGAGATCGCCCCAAGGGCGGCGGTCGCGTCGTCGGGCCGGCCCAGGTGGAGCGCGATGTCGGCCTGCATCTGGATGGCGGCCAGCCCGTGCCCCACCACGTCGTGCACCTCGTGCGCGAGCCGCAGCCGCTCGTCGTCACGGGCCTGCTGCTCCTCGGCGGCGCGCTGCGTCGACCGGGCCTCGTCCCACGTGCGCCGCGCGACGCCGATGCTGAACGGCACCGCGACGAAGGCGCTCGCGGGCACGAGCCCGGCGGGGACGCCCAGCCCGGCGGGGTGCGTGAAGACGGGGATCACGAGGAGCGCGAGCGTCCCCGCCGCCCAGACCAGGGCGGGGCGGAGCGGGCGCCGTCGGGCCAGGGAGTAGACCGCCACCGCCAGGCACACCATCACCGGGCCGTACGGGAAGGCGAGCAGCAGGTAACCGACCGTCGCCGCCGTGACGACGCACAGCGTGGGCACGGGCCAGCGCGTGCGGAAGAGCGTCCCGGCCGCCGCGGCCACCGCCAGGGTGTAGCCGAGCGCGTCGACGGGCCGGTCCACCGCGGACGAGCCGTCCAGGAACGGCAGGCTCACGAGCACGAGCGCCGTCAGTGCCGCGCTCACGCCCACGTCCTCCAGGCGCAGCTTTCCCATGCCCACCTCCGGCCCTTCTGTGTCCGACAGCCCCACTGTGTCCGACGCCGGGCACCGCGTCACCCCCTACCGGTCGTAGCCCGGCGTACGTCGCGGGGCGTAGGCCGGGCGGTCCGACGACGCCGCAGGGCGCAGCCCGGGTGCCGCCCCACGGCAGATCCGTCGTTCGCCCCGGCCCGGGACGCTGGGCACGTGGGCGCCGACCGGGTGCCCAGCGGAAGGGACGGGATCATGAGTCGCAGGGGATCGGCACGCATGACACTGCCGCCGCGCGTGCGCAAGGCCGTGCTCACCGTGCACATCGTGTCCGCGGGCGCGTGGATCGGCGTCGACGTGCTCGTCGCGGTGCTCGCGGGGATCGGGCTCGGCGGCGGCTCGGCCGCCGTCCGCGGGCTGGCCCTGCGCGCCCTCGCGGAGTTCGTGGTGACGCCCATGCTGGTCTCGGCCCTGGTCTGCCTCGCCTCCGGCGTGCTCCTCGGCCTCGCGACCAAGTGGGGGCTGGTGCGCTACTGGTGGGTGGCGGTCAAGCTCGTGACGAACCTGGTGCTGTGCACCCTGATCCTCGTGGTCCTGCGGCCCGGCATGGCCGACGTCGGCGCGGCCGGCGGCGCCATCGAGGCCGGTGGGGTCCCGGCCACGGACATCTCGTTCCTCGTCTTCCCGCCCACGGTGTCGCTCACGGCGCTCGCGGTGGCCACCGTGCTGTCCGTGTACAAGCCCTGGGGCCGGGTGGGCGGGCGCGGGCGGCGTCCGGCAGGCGGGCGCGCACGGCGCGTGCCTACCGGAGTGTCAGAGGGACGGCCTACCGTTTCCGCATGAGCATCGAGGTACGGGACGCGGATCCCGCGGAGTACGAGGCCGTCGGAAAGATCGTCGCGGCGGCGTTCGCAGCGGACGGGCAGCTCGAGGCCCCGGACTCCGTCTTCTACCGGAACGTCCTGCACGACGTCGCCGGCCGGGCGGCGGCGTCCGACGTCATCGTCGCCCTCGACGACGGCGTGGTGATCGGCGCGGTGACGTACGTGCCGCGTGGTGGCCCCATGGCCGACATCGCGCGGGACGGCGAGGCGGAGATCCGTATGCTCGGCGTCGCGCCGGACGCGCAGGGCCGGGGCGCCGGGAGCGCGTTGATGGGGGAGTGCCTCGCCCGGGCCGCGGGCGGCCGCGACGCCGGGACGCGGCGCGTCGTGCTCTCCACCAACACCGTCGCCCACGGCTCGCACCGGCTCTACGAGCGCCTCGGCTTCGTGCGCGACCCCGAGCGGGACTGGACGCCGGTGCCCGGCGTGGACCTGCTCTGCTACACGCTCGACCTGTAGCTAGGCCGCGCCGGGCCGCCACCGGTCCGGCCACCGCAGCAGCCCCGACGTGATCGCCACCCCGAGCAGGAGCAGCACCCCGCCGCCGACCTCGGCCGTGTTCGGCACCTCGCCCTGCGCCAGCCAGGCCGCGGTCATGCCGAACACCGGCACGAGCATGGTGAACGGCACCACCGCGCTCGCCCGGTGCCGCGCCAGCAGGGTGTTCCAGACGCCGTAGCCCACCAGGCTCGCGAGCCACGCCGTGTAGAGGGTGGACAGCACGGCGGCCCAGGTCGGGTGCGTCAGCGAGTATCCGACGGCGGCCGGCCCGTCCAGCACCAGCGAGAGTGCGAACATCGGCACGGGGACCACCAGCGCCGACCACACCGTCATGGACAGGCCGGCCAGCGGCGTCGGCCGGGCGCCGGTCGCCTGCGTCACCGATCCCAGCCGCCGGACGATCACGTTCCCCGTGGCCCACGATGCCGCGGCCGCGAGCGTGAGCAGGAACGCGACACCCGGCGTCGCGGCCGACCGGCCGAGCCCCACGATGACCAGCCCCACCGCGCCGAGCAGCACGCCCACGAGCTGCGGCGGCGTCGGGCGCTCGCGGAGGGCGACGCTCGCGAACAGGACCGTGAGGACCACCTGCGCCTGGAGCACGAGCGAGGCGAGGCCGGGCGGCATGCCGAGCCAGATCGCGGTGTACATGAGCGCGAACTGGCCGAGGCTGAGGAAGAGCCCCACGACCAGCACGTCCTTCAGGGGCACCGCGGGCCGGGGGACCAGGAAGATCGCGGGGACCAGCACCACCACGAAGCGGATCGCGAGGAAGAGCACCGGCGGCACGTCGTCGACGCCGATGTCGATCGCGAGGAAGTTGGTGCCCCAGATGATCATGACGAGCACGGCGAGGAGCGAGTGGCGCAGGGGCATGGCGTCATCGTCGGCCGCCCCGACCCGGTGCGTCCATCGCGTATCACTGGCCGACTGTTCAGCGGGGCTGAACGGTGGCCGGGCCGTGACTACGTACTTTCACGATCTTGTTCCACGGAGCGGGTGAAAAGTAGCGTCGCGGGCAACGGGAGACACATGTTCGCGAAGGAGCGACCGATGCGTACCACCAGACACCGCACCATCCGCAGCACGGTCACGGCGACCGCCGCCCTGACCCTGGTCCTGTCCGCCTCGCTCGTCGCCTCCGCGGCGACGCAGAAGGCGCCCGACGGCGGTTCCGCCCCGTCCGCACAGGACGTCGCGCCCGCCGCCGCGGGCGCCCTGACCTGGTCGGACGAGTTCGACGGCGCCGCGGGCAGCGCCCCGAACCCGGCCAGCTGGAACCAGGAGACGGGCGGAGGGGGCTGGGGCAACAACGAGCTGCAGACGTACACGAGCTCGCGCGACAACTCGGCCCTCGACGGCAACGGGAACCTCGTCATCACGGCCCGCCAGGACGGGAACGGCGGGTACACGTCGGCGCGCCTGACCACCGCGGGCAAGGTGGAGCCCACCTACGGCCGCGTCGAGGCCCGCATCAAGATCCCCCGCGGGCAGGGCATCTGGCCCGCCTTCTGGATGCTCGGCGGCCAGATCGACTCCGGGGTGCCGTGGCCGAGCTCCGGCGAGATCGACATCATGGAGAACGTCGGCTACGAGCCGCACATGGTGCACGGCACCATCCACGGACCGGGCTACTCCGGCGGCGCCGGGATCGGCGCCGCGTACACGCACCCGCAGGGCTGGTCCTTCGCCGACGACTTCCACACCTTCGCGGTGGACCGCGCCCCCGGACGCATCACCTGGTCGGTCGACGGGAACGTCTACCAGACCCGCACCACGGCCGACACGGGCGGCAACCAGTGGGTCTTCGACCAGCCGTTCTTCATGCTGCTGAACGTCGCGGTGGGCGGCAACTGGCCCGGCTACCCCGACGGCACCACGCAGTTCCCGCAGCAGATGGTCGTCGACTACGTCCGGGTCTACGACCAGGGCTGACCCACCCGCCACGGGTCAGACGTACAGGGTCACAGGAGGGACCTGTACGTCTGACACGTGATGGCGGGCCCACGTCGTAGACTGGCGGGGCGCTCCGGCGCCCAGAAACCTACCCCGCACGCGAGGAACTACATGACCGCGCCCGCGTCCCAGGCACCCTCCCGCCCGACTCCCGCCGTTCCGTCACTGGACACGGTCGAGGCCGCCGCAGCCACACCCGACGAGGTGCAGCCGTACGGCGAGCTCGGACTCAAGGAGGACGAGTACCAGCGCATCAAGGACATCCTGGGCCGCCGCCCCACCGCGGCCGAGCTCGCGATGTACTCCGTGATGTGGAGCGAGCACTGCTCGTACAAGTCGTCGAAGGTGCACCTGAGCAAGTTCGGCGAGAAGGTGACCGACGAGATGAAGGAGCACCTCCTCGTCGGCATCGGTGAGAACGCCGGCGTCGTCGACATCGGCGACGGCTGGGCCGTCACCTTCAAGGTCGAGTCGCACAACCACCCGTCGTTCGTCGAGCCCTACCAGGGCGCCGCGACCGGTGTGGGCGGCATCGTCCGCGACATCATCTCGATGGGCGCGCGCCCCGTGGCGGTCATGGACCAGCTGCGCTTCGGCGCCGTCGACCACCCCGACACCGCGCGCGTCGTGCACGGCGTCGTCTCGGGCGTGGGCGGCTACGGCAACTCCCTCGGCCTGCCGAACATCGGCGGCGAGCTCGTCTTCGACGGCTCCTACCAGGGCAACCCGCTGGTCAACGCGCTCTGCCTCGGCGTGCTGCGGCACGAGGACATCCACCTCGCCAACGCGACCGGCCTCGGCAACAAGGTCGTGCTGTTCGGCGCCCGCACGGGCGGCGACGGCATCGGCGGCGCCTCGATCCTCGCGTCCGAGACGTTCGAGGACGGCGTCCCCGCCAAGCGCCCCAGCGTCCAGGTGGGCGACCCCTTCATGGAGAAGGTGCTCATCGAGTGCTGCCTGGAGCTGTTCTCGGCCAGGGTCGTCGAGGGCATCCAGGACCTCGGCGCCGCGGGCATCTCCTGCGCCACCTCGGAGCTCGCCTCCAACGGTGACGGCGGCATGCACGTGGACCTCGACGACGTGCTGCTGCGCGACCCCACGCTGAACGCCGGCGAGATCCTCATGTCGGAGTCGCAGGAGCGCATGATGGCCGTCGTGCGGCCCGACCAGCTCGACGCGTTCCTCGCGATCACGGGCAAGTGGGAGGTCGAGACCGCCGTCATCGGCGAGGTCAACGGCTCCGGCCGCCTCACGATCGACCACCACGGCCAGCGGATCGTGGACGTCGACCCGAAGACCGTGGCGCACGAGGGGCCCGTCTACGAGCGGCCCTACGCCCGTCCGGCCTGGCAGGACGGCCTCCAGGCCGACACGACGACGGCCGCGGGCCTCGCCCGCCCGGCGTCCGGCGAGGAGCTGCGGGAGACGGCGCTGAGGCTGCTGGCCTCGCCCAACCTCGCCTCCAAGGCGTGGGTCACCAACCAGTACGACCGCTTCGTCCAGGGCAACACGGCGCTCGCCCAGCCCGACGACGGCGGCGTCGTCCGCGTCGACGAGACCACGGGCCTCGGCGTCGCGCTCGCGACCGACGCGAACGGCCGGTACGGCAAGCTCGACCCGCGTGCCGGCGCTGCGCTGGCGCTCGCCGAGGCCTACCGGAACGTCGCCACGGCCGGCGCCGCGCCGCTGGCCGTGACGGACTGCCTGAACTTCGGCTCGCCGGAGCACCCGGACTCGATGTGGCAGCTCGTCGAGGCGATCGAGGGCCTCGCCGACGCCTGCCAGGAGCTCGGTGTCCCGGTCACCGGCGGAAACGTCTCCCTCTACAACGGCACGGGCGAGCCGGGCCAGATCGACTCGTCGATCCACCCGACCCCCGTGGTCGGCGTGCTCGGCGTGCTCGACGACGTGAGCACCGCGCTCTCGTCCGGCTGGCAGACCGAGGGGCTGTCGCTCCTCCTGCTCGGCACCACGCGGGACGAGCTCGACGGCTCGGCCTGGGCCGACGTCGTGCACTCGCACCTCGGTGGCGTGCCGCCGCGGGTGGACCTGGCCGCCGAGAAGGCGCTGGCCTCCGCGCTCGTCGAGGCGCGCAGGACCGGCCTCGCCGCCGCCGCGCACGACCTGTCCGAGGGCGGCCTCGTCCAGACGCTGATCGAGGCCTCGCTGCGGTTCGGCGTCGGCGCCTCGGTGGCGCTGGAGGGCGTGACGGGCCGCGACAAGGTGGACCCGTTCGTGGCGCTGTTCTCGGAGTCGACCGGCCGCGTGGTCGTCGCCGTCGACCCGGAGCACGAGGGCGAGCTGACCCACCTGGCCGAGGACGCCGGCGTGCCGGTGCTCCGCCTGGGCACCACCGGCGGCGACGCCCTGGTGGTCGAGGGCCACTTCGAGCTCCCGCTCGACGAGGCCCGCACGGCTCACGAGGGAACCCTCCCGCGCATCTTCGGCTGATCCGAGGAGCCTTGACCAGCCGCTGAGACCTGGCGGCTGGTCAAGGCCCTTCCGGGCAGCCGATAGGGTCCGGGGGTGCGATTTGTCCGTGGCCTCATCTCCCTCGTGCTCTGGATCATCGCGATCCCCCTGCTCCTCGTGGCGCTCGCCAGGGTGCTCCCGTTCGACAACGTGGTGCCTCTGCCCCAGCTCGTCGCGTTCACGCCGTGGGCCACGCTCGCGACGCTGCCGCTGCTGATCGTCGCGCTGTTCTCGCGCCGCTGGGTGCTGACCTCGCTGCTCGGGCTCTCGTTCGCGGGCTTCCTGTTCTGGATGGTGCCCTTCTTCCTGCCGCCGGAGTCGTCCACGGCGGCCGACCCGGACGACGCGGGCACGCTGCGGGTCATGACGGTGAACGCGCTGTACGGCCGGGCCGACGCCGAGACCGTGGTGGGGCTCGTGAAGTCCCAGAACGTCGAGGTGCTCTCGGTCCAGGAGCTCACGCCCGACTTCGAGCAGGCCCTGGCGGACGCCGGCCTCGACGAGCTGCTGGTGCACAGCTTCACCGTCCCCGCCGAGGACACTCCTGCGGGCAGCGGGCTCTGGTCGACCACCGAGCTGACCGAGGTGCAGCAGATGAGCGGCACCACCTTCGCGACGCCGTCGGCCCTGGTCGACGTGGGCGGGACCGACGTCCGCGTCACCGTCGTGCACCCGTACCCGCCCATGCCGGAGGACGTCACCACCTGGCGCACCGAGCTCGTCGAGCTCACGGAGAAGGTCCACGAGGACGAGGCGCCGCAGATCCTGGCCGGCGACTTCAACGCCGGCTACGACCACGCGACCTTCCGCGACCTGCTCGGCTCGCGCTTCCTGGACGCGACCCGCGAGTGGGGTGCGGGCCCGACCGTGACCTGGCCGGAGGGCAGCCGAGTGCCGGCGCTCTTCGCGCTGGACCACGTGGTGGTGGAGAAGGACATGCTCGTCTCCGACGTGGTGTCCATGCAGGTCCCCGGGACCGACCACCGGGCGCTGGTGGCGACCGTCGTCGTCGAATAGCACAGCGACACCGCGCGGGGAGCGCGGAACCGGCTTATGTTCGCAGTTGTGCCCACCCGTCAGATGCGCCTCGCGCCCGCCGCCACCGACGACGTGAGTGGTGCCCTCGCGGCTCTTCGCGCCGAGGTCGGCCTGCCCGCGATGTTCCCGCAGGACGTGCTCGAGGAGGCTCTCGCGGCCGCCGGGCACGACGTCTCCGCCGGCCGGACCGACCGCCGCGACATCGCGTTCGTCACCATCGACCCGCCCGGTTCCAAGGACCTGGACCAGGCGGTCCACGTGGAACAGTCCGGCGAGGGCTACGTGGTGCACTACGCCATCGCGGACCTGGGCGCCTTCGTGGCCCCGGGCGGCGCGATCGACGCGGAGGTGCACCGGCGCGGCATGACCGTCTACGGGCCCGACGCCCGCACGCCGCTCCACCCGAAGGTGCTGTCCGAGGGCGCGGCGAGCCTGCTGCCCGAGGAGGACCGCCCGGCCGTCCTGTGGACGGTGACCCTCGACTCGCGCGGCATCATCAAGGGCGCCGCGCTGGAGCGCGCGTACGTGCGCAGCCGCGAGCGGCTCACGTACGCCGAGGTGCAGTCGACCCTCGACGCGGGCACGGCGAGCGAGTCGCTGCAGCTCCTGGCCGACGTCGGCCGCCTGCGCCAGTCGCTGGAGCTCGCGCGCGGCGGCGTCTCGCTGTCGGTTCCAGAGCAGGAGGTGGAGCGGCGCGAGGACGGCACCTACACGCTGTCGTTCCGGCGCAACCTCCCGGTCGAGGAGTGGAACGCGCAGATCTCGCTGCTCACGGGCATCGCCGCCGCGCACCTCATGCGGGAGGCGGGCGTGGGCATCCTGCGCACCCTCCCCGAGGCCGACCCGCGCGACCTGGCCCGGCTGCACCGCACCGCGCGTGCGCTCGGCATCGACTGGCCGGACGACCTCCCGTACGCGCGCCTCGTCCCCACGCTCGTCTCGCGCATCCCCGAGCACGCGGCGTTCCTCAACGAGGCGACCACGCTCTTCCGCGGCGCCGGGTACGTCGCCTTCGGCATGCCGGGGCCCGACGGCGCCGTCGTGCCGACGCCCGAGAACACCCGGCACGCCGCCATCGCCGCCGACTACGCACACGTCACGGCGCCGCTGCGCCGCCTCGTGGACCGGTACGCGACCGAGGTCTGCCTCGCCGTCTCCGCCGGCACCCCCGTGCCCCCGTGGGTGCTGGAGGCGCTGCCCGCCCTGCCCGCCGTCATGGCCGAGACCGGCCGCCGCGCCTCGTCGTTCGAGCGCGAGTGCGTGGACATCGTCGAGGCGTCGCTCCTCGCGGACCGCCTGGGCGAGGAGTTCGACGGCGTGGTGGTCGACGTCGACGACCAGGACAAGGAGCTGCAGCGGGGCGAGGTCGTGCTGCGCGACCCGGCCGTGCGGGCGCGCGTGGTGGGTCCCGCGCTGCCCCTGGGCGACGAGGTGCGGGTCCAGCTCGCCGAGGCCGACGTCGCCGAGCGGCGCGTGACGTTCACCCTTGGCGGTCCGCTGGCCGGCCGGGCGGCGGACGTCGCCGGTCGGGCCGAGCACCGAGCAGCCGGCGCGGCCGGCGCCCCGGAGCCCGGCGGACGGCGCGCGGCCCGGCGCGCCTCGGGCACGAGCGGCCGCGCCGCTGCCCCGACGCCGGCGGCTGACGGCCCGGTCCCCGCGCCCGAGGCGGCCGTGGAGGCGCGGGCACCGGAGCCACACGCGCAGGCGGAGCCGCGCCCGGCGCCGGGGCAGCACGCGGGCCCGGCGCTGCGCTCGCAGCACCAGGCCGAGCCGTGGAGCCGGCCCGAGCCCTTGCTCGCGCCCGAGCCGCTGCCGGCGTCCGAGCCGCTGCACGCGCGCCAGCCGTTCTCCGATTCGCAGCCAATGCCCCCATCGCACCCGTTCCCCGCATCGCAGCCGCTGCCCGAACCGCAGCCCCGCCCTGAACCGCAGCTCCGCTCGCGGGCGGAGCGCAGGCGCTGGTCCGAGCCGATGGTGGCCGCCGACCCGTGGCAGCGGCCGGAGCCGAGCCCCAGCCCGCAGCCCCGCCCGGTCCCGCGGCCGCGTCCGACACCGCAGCCGCGCCCCGAGCCCGCACCGCCGCAGCCGCAGCCACAGCCGCCCGCGTTCCGGCCGACGGTGTCCGAGGTCCCTCGCCGCGTGCGGCGCGCCGACTACCCGCCGATCAGCCGGCCGGTCCGGCCCCAGGTCCGGGACGAGATGCCGCTGTCGGAACCCTGGCCGCGGCACGCGCCGGGCGCCGGGCCGCTGTCCCAGCCCGTGCCGGCGGTGCGGACGGGTGGCCTGCCGCGCGTCGTGCAGGTCGCGAGCTTCCCCTCTGTGGCCTCGCGCGAGCTGCCGATGGTCGTGGCGGCGGACCTGCTCGCGGTCGAGGGCCCGACGCCCGACGTGTACCGGTACTGAGGCGACGGTCGGCCATACTGACCCCATGACCAATGCTGTTCCTGGTGCCGCCTGGCGCGCGGGCGCCGTCGCCGTGCTCGGCGCGGCCCTGCTGACCGGCTGCACTTCGTCGGACGGCACGAGCAAGGCCATGTTCGTCGTGCCCGGCACCGACTTCACGAGCCTTGAGCAGTCCGGCTGGACGCGGCTCGGCGACTTCCTGGCGGTGCGGTAGTGCCCCCGCGGCGCCGGACCGACCCGGCGGCCGGACGCGCCGCCGTCGCCGTCTGGGCCCGGGGCGAGGCGGAGCGCCGGGACGTCACCACGGCCGTGCGGTTCACGCTGGAGGAGCTCGCCTCGGTCGCGCCGGGCAACTCCGTCGAGGTGCGCGTGCCGCCCGCGGGAGCGGTGCAGGCCGTGCCCGGGCCGCGGCACACGCGCGGCACCCCGCCGAACGTGGTCGAGACCGACCCGGAGACCTGGCTCGGCCTGGCCACGGGCACTCTCATCTGGGCGGACGTCGTCGCGGACGGGCGGGTGCGCGCCTCGGGCGACCGCTCCGACATCTCGCACCTGCTGCCGCTGACCGCTGGACGCCGGGCGGCGTCGGGGGCGGGCGGCGAGCCGGGGTCTCCGGTCCTACCCGGGTGAACCCTGCGCCGGCGGCGTGTACCGGGCGGTGATGTCGGTGACACCCGCTAGCCTCGGCGTCGATCTCGTGGCTCGGCCGCGGGCAGGTTCACCCGGCGCCGGGACCTCAGTTTTCCCGGCGGGTGCCCGACCGTAACCGCCGGTTCACGAGGCAGTGATTGGTTGGTGCCGCTCGTGCCGGACCGCCTGCGCAACTGATGCGCGCCCGGCCGCGGCGATGCCGCCGAGCACGTCGTCCAGCAGCAGTGCACTCCACCCCGACCCTCGGTCGGCTATTGCAGAAGGAGTCAGCGTGAGACCCAGCACGCTCCGGTCCCCGCGACCGCACCCCCGACCCCGTGGGAGAGCCGCCGTCGCCGTGGCCCTCTCCGCGGCACTCACCGTGCCCGCGACGGCGGCCGTCGCCGCGCCCGCGGCCACGGCTGACGGCCCGGACTCCGGGCACGTCGTCATCAGCGAGGCCTACCTCGTGGGCGGCAGCTCCGGCCAGCCGTACCGCAACAAGTTCGTGGAGCTGTACAACCCGACGGACGAGCCGGTCAGCGTCGACGGCTGGTCGGTCCAGTACAAGTCCGCGACGGGCGCGTCGTTCTCCGGGATCACCGCGCTGAGCGGCACCATCGCCGCCGGCGGCCACTACCTGGTGCAGGGCGCCTCGAACGCCGCCAACGGCGAGCCCCTCCCCACGCCGGACGCCGTCGGCAGCCTCAACCTGAGCGGCACGGCGGGCGTCATCGCGCTCGCGTCGCAGGCCACCGCCGTCACGCCCGCCAAGGGCGCCGTGCCGGCCGCGGGCGCCGCGGGCGTCGTCGACCTGCTCGGCTACGGCACCGCCGACACGTTCGAGACCGCCCAGGGCCCGGCCGGCCAGGGCACCGGCGTGGTCGGATCGCTGGAGCGCACGGGCGACGCGGGCGACAACTCGGCGGACTTCGTGTTCGGCACCGAGGTCACCCCCACCAACGGTGAGGGCTCCGAGCCCGAGCCCAGCCCCAGCCCGTCCGTGCCGGCCGAGCCCGGCGAGGTCACCCCGATCGCCGAGATCCAGGGCACGGGCGACACCAGCCCGCTGGTCGGCGACACGGTCACGACGCAGGGCGTCGTCACCGCCGTCTACCCGACCGGTGGCTTCAACGGCCTCTACCTGCAGACCGCCGGCACCGGCGGCGGCGCGGACTCGACGCCCGGCGCGTCGGACGCCGTCTTCGTGTTCTCGGCGGCGGCCGCCGCCGACCTCTCGGCGGGCGACCACGTGGAGGTCACCGGCGTCGTGTCGGAGTTCAACGGCCTCACGGAGCTCACGCCGTCGTCGGGCGGCTGGACCGTCCTGGACGAGCCCGCGACGGTCGAGCCGACCGTGACCGCCTGGCCCGCCACCGCGGCCGGCCGCGAGGCGCTCGAGGGCATGCTGCTCGCGCCGCAGGGCGAGTTCACGGTGACGGACAACTACGACACCAACTACTACGGCACGGTCGGGCTGGCGGCGGGCGACAGCCCGCTGGTGCAGCCCACCACGGCGGGGCGTCCCGGTTCGGCGGAGTACGACGCGCAGGTCGCGGACAACGCGGCGCGCGCCGTGCTGCTCGACGACGGCTCGTCCACGAACTACAACTCGACCGCGAACAAGTCGAAGCCGCTGCCCTACCTGACCGGCGGCGCGCCGCTCCGGGTGGGCGCGGCCGTCACGTTCACGCGCCCGGTCGTCCTGGACTACCGGTTCGACGCGTGGGGCTTCCAGCCGACGTCGGCCCTGACGCCGGACGTCGCCGACGCCGTGCAGCCCGCGACCTTCGAGAACACTCGCGAGGACGCGCCCGCCGAGGTGGGCGGCGACCTGGAGGTCGCGACGTTCAACGTGCTGAACTACTTCACCACCACGGGCGACGAGCTCACGGGCTGCACGTACTACACCGACCGCGCGGGTGACCCCGTCACCGTCTCGGGCGGCTGCGACGCCCGCGGCGCGGCCGAGGAGGAGGACCTGCAGCGGCAGCAGACCAAGATCGTCGCGGCGATCTCGGCGCTCGGCGCGGACGTCGTCGCGCTGCTGGAGATCGAGAACACCGCCTCGCTGGGTGGTCCCCGCGACCAGGCCCTGGGCGACCTGGTGGACGCGCTGAACGTCGCCGAGGGTGCCGGCACGTGGGCCTACGTGGCCTCCCCGGCCGAGGTGCCCGACACCGAGGACGTCATCCGCAACGCCTTCATCTACCGGACCGCCACCGCGGAGCCGGTCGGTGGCTCGACGATCCTCGTCGGCGACGAGGCGTTCCAGAACGCCCGTCAGCCGCTGGCCCAGACGTTCCAGCCCGCTGACGGCGCCGCCGGCGCCGGTGACGACGTCGTGGTGATCGCGAACCACTTCAAGTCGAAGGGCTCGGCCGGACCGTGGCCCGGCGACGCCGACCAGGGCGACGGCCAGGGTGCGTCGAACGAGTCCCGCACCCGCCAGGCGACGTCCCTCGTGGCGTTCGCCGAGGACCGGGCCGCTGATGCCGGGACCGACAAGGTGCTGCTCGTCGGTGACTTCAACTCGTACGAGCAGGAGGACCCCATCCAGGTCCTCACCGAGGCCGGCTACACCGACCTCGGCCCCACCACGGGCGAGTACTCGTACAACTTCGACGGCATGGTCGGCTCGCTCGACCACGTGCTGGCCTCCCCGGCCGCGGCCGAGGCCGTGTCCGGCACGGACATCTGGAACATCAACGCGTACGAGCCGGTGGCGAACGAGTACAGCCGCTACAACTACAACGCGACGATCCTCTACGACGAGACGCCCTTCCGGTCGTCCGACCACGACCCGGTCCTGGTGGGCCTGGACCTGGGCGACACCACCACCGAGCCCGGCTCGGTGGACCTGGACCTCGTGGCCATCAACGACTTCCACGGCCGGATCGACGGCAACACCGTGAACTTCGCGGGCACCGTGGAGCAGCTGCGGGCGCAGAACCCCGAGGGCACCGCGTTCGTCTCGGCCGGTGACAACATCGGCGCCTCGCTGTTCGCCTCCGCGCTGCAGCAGGACCAGCCGACGATCGACGTGCTGAACGCGCTGGGCCTGAAGACCTCCGCGGTCGGCAACCACGAGTTCGACCAGGGCATGTCCGACCTGACCGGCCGCGTCACCGACGCCGCCGACTGGGACTACCTCGGCGCCAACGTCTACGACGAGGCGACGGGGGAGCCGGCCCTGCCCGAGTACCAGGTGGTCCCGGTGAACGGTGTCGACGTCGGCTTCGTCGGCGTGGTCACCGAGGAGACGCCCACGCTGGTCACGCCCTCGGGCATCGAGGGCCTGGAGTTCGGCGACCCGGTCGAGGCGCTGAACCGCGTCACCGACGAGCTGCTCGACGGCGACGCCGCGAACGGCGAGGCGGACGTGGTCGTGGCTCTCGCGCACGACGGCGCGAGCGCGGGCACGCCCGACGGCGCCACCCTTGAGGAGGAGATCGCCGCCGGCGGCCCCTTCGCCGACCTCGTGCAGAACACCGACCCGCGCGTCGCGGCCATCTTCACCGGCCACACGCACAAGCAGTACGCGTGGGATGCCCCGGTCCCGGGTGCGGCGGGGGAGACCCGGCCGATCATCCAGACCGGCAACTACGGCGAGTTCCTGGGCCACGTCTCCCTCACCGTGGACACGGAGACGTTCGACGTCACCGACTACACGGTCGAGAACGTGGCGCGCACGACCACCCCGGCCGCGGAGCTGATCGCGACGTACCCGGCGGTCGCCGAGGTCGACTCGATCGTGGACGCCGCGCTGGCCGAGGCCGAGCAGATCGGCGCGCAGCCGATCGGCAAGGTGACGGCCGACGTGACCACGGCGTTCGCGGGCGGCTCGTACACCGACGGCGGCTACGCCGGCGGCAACCGGGACGACCGCGCGTCGGAGTCGGCGCTCGGCAACCTCGTGGCGAACTCGCTGCGTGACTCGCTCTCCGCGGACGAGCGGGGCGGCGCCGACATCGGCGTCGTCAACCCGGGCGGCCTGCGCAACGAGCTCTACTTCGGCGAGGACGGGATCATCACCTACGCCGAGGCCAACGCGGTGCTGCCGTTCGTCAACAACCTGTGGACGATCACGCTCACGGGTGCGCAGCTCGACACCCTGCTCGAGGAGCAGTGGCAGACGGACGCGAACGGCAACCGCCCGTCGCGCCCGTACCTGGCGCTGGGGCTGTCCGACAACGTGTCGTACACCACGACCACGGCCGACCCGAACGCGACGCCGGGCGACAACGTCTCGTCGATCACGATCGACGGCGTGCCCGTGGACCCCGCCGCGGAGTACCGGATCGCGACGTTCTCGTTCCTGATCTCGGGCGGCGACAACTTCCGGGCCTTCACCGAGGGCACGGACGGTCGCGACTCGGGTCTGGTGGACCGTGACGCCTGGATCACGTACCTCAAGGACTCGGCCCCGGTCACGCCGAGCTTCGCCCGCACCCGCACGGTGGCCTCGGCGCTGCCGGGCACGGTCCAGGCCGGCACGGCGACGACGGTCGGCCTGTCCGGCCTGAACCTGACCTCGCTCGGGGCACCGCAGAACACGGGCGTCGAGACGTTCCTGGTCCCGTCGGGCGGCGCCCCGTCGGACGGCGTCCCGCTCGGCACCGGCACGGTGACGAACGGCGCGACGTCGACGTCGGTCACCATCCCGGCGAACACCGCCGCCGGCCAGTACCAGCTCGTGGTGCAGGCGTCGCCGTCGGGCACCACGGCCCGGCTGCCGATCACCGTCGAGGCCGCGGAGCCCGAGGAGCCGCAGGCTCCCGCGTGGGTGCCGTGGAAGCTCTACTGGTGGGGTGACACCGTGTCCTACAAGGGCAAGGTCTACGAGGCGACCCGGCCGACGATCCTCCAGATCCCGGGCTTCAAGAAGCACGGTCCCTGGAAGCTGATCGGCTGACCCGAGAAGGGCCGCTCCGCC
>NZ_JBHWZO010000060.1:0-27073 GCF_042728455.1 Promicromonospora sp. NPDC060204 | reverse complement strand
TCGACGACCAACTGGCAGCAGTGCTTGCCGCGATCGACGCGGTGCCCGGAAAGCCTCTGGTGGTAGGGCACTCCGCAGCATCGACCACCCTCCTGACTCGCCATCCCCGGGATGCCGAGTCAGCCAGTTGGTCGGACTACGCCCCTAACTCGGCATCCTGTGGACGGCGAGTCAGGGGCGTGGTCGTGCTCAGCGGGTCGCGCGGAGGCGCAGCACCGTCCACGAGACCGGCGGGAGCTCGACCGAGACCGTCCCGGACTCGACGCGGGCCGTGGTGTTCGGTGTCGGCAGCACCGACGTCGCGTCCTCGGCCGACGCGCGCCAGTGGTGGTCGTCGTTCGCGAGGGTCAGGGCCTCGATGACCTCGACGTCGCCGAACGCGCCGACCGGCACGTCGAGGCGGGTCGCCGCGTCCTGCGCGCGGTTCACGACGAACACGGTCAGCGCCTCGCCGTCCGCGTCCCAGGTCGCCACGGCGTCGACCAGGTCCGAGGTGCCGAACCGCTCGTTCTCGTAGCCCGGGGAGTCGATCGCCACCCGCAGCACCTCGCCCGCGGCGTGCCGCGACGTGAGCGCGAACGGGTGGAACGTCGTCTGCCGCCACGCCGGGCCGCCCGGCTCGGTCGCGATGGGCGCGAGCGCGTTGACGAGCTGCGCCTGGCTCGCGGAGTGCACCCGGTCGGTGTTGCGCAGCAGCGAGATGAGCAGGTTGCCCACCACCACGGCGTCCGCGACGGTGTAGACGTCCTCCTCCAGGCGCGGCGCCTTGTCCCACCGGCCGCCCGACGCCTTGATCGGGTCCTCCTCCTGGTGGTACCAGACGTTCCACTCGTCGAACGAGATGGCGATCTTCTTGGTCGACCTGCGGGCCACGCCCACGGCGTCGACCGTCGCCGCGACCGAGGCCACGAAGTAGTCCATGTCGACGGCGCTCGCGAGGAACGAGCCGAGGTCGTCCTCCTCGCGGTAGTAGGCGTGCGCCGAGATCATGTCGACCTCGTCGTACGCCTCGGTGAGCACCGTGCGCTCCCACTCGCCGAACGTCGGCATGCTCGAACCCGAGGACCCGCACGCGACGAGCACCACGGAGGGGTCGAGCTGGCGCATCGCGCGCGCCGTCTCGGCGGCGAGCCGGCCGTACTCCTCGGCGGTCTTGTGCCCGAGCTGCCACGGTCCGTCCATCTCGTTGCCGAGGCACCAGAGCTGGATCGCGTGCGGCTCCTCGACTCCGTGCTCGCGGCGCAGGTCGCTCAGCTCGGTGCCGCCGGGGTGGTTGGCGTACTCCAGGAGGTCGAGCGCCTCGGCGATGCCGCGCGTGCCCAGGTTGACCGCCATCATCGGCGTGGTGCCGGAGGCCTTGGTCCAGGCCATGAACTCGTTCAGCCCGAACTCGTTGGTCTCGATCGAGTGCCACGCGAGGTCGAGGCGGGTCGGGCGCTCCTCGCGGGGGCCCACGCCGTCCTCCCAGCGGTAGCCCGAGACGAAGTTGCCGCCCGGGTAGCGGACGGTGCTGACGCCCATCTCCCGCACCAGGTCGAGCACGTCACCGCGGAACCCGTGCTCGTCGGCGGTCGGGTGGCCGGGCTCGTAGATGCCCGTGTAGACGCAGCGTCCCAGGTGCTCGACGAAGCTCCCGAAGGTGCCGCGGCGCACGGGGCCGACGACGAAGGAGGGGTCTATCGCGAGGCGGGCGGAGTGCACGTGTGGTCACTGTCCTTCCAGAGAACGGTCATAGTTCAGCGTTGGACCAAACGGCCCAGGGCGGCGTTTGGTCCAACGGCGGAGGCCAGTATAGTTCAACGTTGAACGCACTCGGGTGTAGCGTCGCGACCGGCACCCGCGCCCGCCTGCTTCCCCGATCGACGCCGCCTGGAGGAGTCATGACCATCACCCACGAGACCGTTGCCGCGCCGGACGGCGTCGTCGCACCGCGGTTCCGCCCGCCGGCCGGCTCGTCGAGCGCCGCGTCGGCGTCGCTCGACGGCGAGTGGCGGTTCCGGCTGTTCCCGCACCCCGACACGGGTGTGGACCGCGCCGAGCCCGGCGAGGACTGGGACCGGCTGACCGTGCCGGGGCACTGGCAGCTCGCCCAGGCCCCGCACGCCTGGCCCTACGGCGTGCCCGAGTACAACAACAAGCTCTTCCCGTTCCCGATCGAGCCGCCGTACGTGCCCGACGACAACCCGACGGGCGAGTACCGCACGACGCTGCGGCTGCCCGCCGACTGGCCGGACGGCGGCCGCACCCTGCTGCGGTTCGAGGGCGTGGACTCCTGGTTCCAGGTGGCGCTCGACGGCGAGCTGCTCGCCACGTCGCACGGCTCGCGCCTGCCCACCGAGATCGACCTGACCGACCGGCTGCGGCCCGGCGCCGACCACCTGCTCGCGGTGCGGGTCACCAAGTGGTCGGCCATGTCGTACGTCGAGGACCAGGACCAGTGGTGGCTCTCGGGCATCTTCCGCAGCGTCTCGTTGGAGCACCGGCCGGACGGCGCGCTCGACGACGTCCGCGTGCACGCCGCCTACGACCACACCACCGGCACGGGCACGCTGCGGGTGGACGCCTTCACCGTGGGTGCGGGCGCGACCGACGCCGGCCGGGACGCCGTCGCGGCCCGGGTCACGGTGCCGGAGCTCGGGATCGACGCGGCGTCGGGCGAAGAGGTCCGGGTGGCCGTCGAGCCGTGGAGCGCCGAGCGCCCGCGGCTCTACGACGTCGTCGTCACGACGGACACCGAGACCGTGACGCTCGCCGTCGGCTTCCGCACCGTCTCGATCGAGGACGGCGTGTTCCTCGTCAACGGGCGGCCCGTCAAGCTGCGCGGCGTCAACCGGCACGAGTTCGACCCGCTGCGCGGCCGGTCCGTGACCCCGGAGCGCATGCTCGAGGACGTGCTGCTCATGAAGCGGCACCACATCAACGCCGTCCGCACGAGCCACTACCCGCCGCACCCGCACTTCCTGGACCTGTGCGACCGCCACGGGCTCTACGTGATCAACGAGAACGACCTGGAGACCCACGGTTTCGAGGACGACCGGGGCTGGGAGGGCAACCCGGTGAACGACCCGGACTGGACCGAGGTGCTGGTCGACCGCGTCACCCGGATGGTCCGCCGCGACGGCCACCACGCGAGCATCATCCTGTGGTCGCTCGGCAACGAGGCCGGCGGCGGCATCAACGTGCCCGCGATGGTGGACGCCGTCCGCGCGCTCGACCCGAGCCGCCCGATCCACTACGAGGGCGACTGGTCCAGCGAGCACGTGGACGTGTACTCGCGGATGTACGCCGAGACCGAGCACGTGAACCTCATCGGGCAGGGGATCGAGCCCGCGCTGGAGCGCGCCGACGCCGACGCTCGTCGCCGGGGCATGCCGTTCCTGCAGTGCGAGTACGCGCACGCGATGGGCAACGGCCCGGGCGGCCTGTCCGACTACGACGCGCTGTTCGACCGCTACCCCCGCCTGATGGGCGGCTTCATCTGGGAGTGGATCGACCACGGCCTGACCCGCACCGACGCCGACGGCAACCTGTTCTCGGCCTACGGCGGCGACTTCGGCGAGCGGTTCCACGACGGCACGTTCATCGCCGACGGCCTGCTGCTGCCCGACCGCACGCCATCGCCGGGCCTGGTGGAGACGGCCGCCGTGTTCGCGCCGGTCCGGATCGACGCACAGCCGGACGGCACGCTGCTGGTGCGTAACCGGTACGCGTTCCGGGACACGAGCCACGCAGAGCTGCGCTGGACGCTGCACCGCGGCGAGGAGGAGCTCGCCTCCGGCGTCCTGGACCTGGTGCTCGGCGCCGGGACCGAGACCGTGGTGCGCCCGCCCGCCGACCTGGTCCTGCCGGAGCCGGGCGACGCACCCGTCTGGTGGACGCTGCGGGCGGTGCAGCAGAAGGCGGACGCGCTGGAGGAGGCGTGGCTCGAGGAGGGCTTCGTGCTCGGCGCGGGGCAGCTCCTGCTCGTGGAGCCCGCGCCGCTGCCCGCGCCGTCCGGCCGGGTGACGGTCGGGGACGACGGCGGGTACGTGGCCGGTCCGGCGCTCTTCGACCGCCGTGGTGACCTGCGCTCGCTCGCGGGTCGCGAGGTGCACGTGTTCCGGTTCGACGCCTGGCGGGCGTCGACCGACAACGACCGCCGCGCGGGCATGTGGCGCGGCCTGTCCGACGCCGAGGTGTGGCGCAGCACGAGCCTGCACCTGCTGGCCGAGCGCAAGGCCGGGGTCGCCGTGCGCGAGGACGGTGCGCTGGAGATCGACGCGCGGATCGCGGGCCCGACGACGCGCGCGGGCTTCGCCACGCGCTACACGTGGCAGCCGGTCACCGACGCGCCCGACGCCGTGGACCTGATCGTGGACGTCCGGCCGGAGGGCCGCTGGCCGGAGAGCGTCGCGCGGCTCGGCCTGCTGCTCGCCCTCGACGAGCCGCGGGCCGCGGAGGCCGGCGTGCGCTGGACCGGCGTCGGGCCGGAGGAGTCGTACGCGGACTCCCGTGCCGCGGCGCTCGGCGGGGCGTGGGAGCACACGGTCGCCGACTGGCAGACCCGGTACACGCACCCGCAGGAGAACGGCGCCCGGCGCGGCGTCACGAGCGCGGCCGTGTCGTTCGCGGACGGCTCGGGGCTGCGGATCGACTCGGGCGAGGTGACGGTCGGGGGCCGGCCGCAGGTCGGGTTCGAGCTGTCGCTGCGGCCGTGGTCCGACGAGGCGCTCGACCGCGCGGCGCACCCGCACGAGCTCGTGCCGGACGGCCGCCTGTGGCTGCACGTCGACGCCGCCCAGCACGGCGTGGGCAGCGCGGCCTGCGGTCCGGGGGTGCTGCCGAACGCCCAGCTGCACGCGGCACCGGTCCGGATGCGGCTGCGCCTCACGGCGTTCTGAGCCGCTTCCCCGACCGCTGCCGGGAAGCGCAGCGCCAACCACTGAGTGAGCATCATGCCCGTCCCGCTCGCCGGGGCGGGCATGATGTATACAAGAGCGGCTGGACAACGACGACGAGGAGAACCGCTGTGAAGATGGGCTTCCGCTGGTACGGCGAGGGCAACGACACCGTGACGCTGGATCACGTGCGCCAGATCCCTGGCGTGGAGACCATCGTGTGGAGCCTGCACCACAAGCAGGCCGGCGAGGTGTGGGAGCAGGCGGAGATCGACGCCGAGATCGCGAAGATCACGGGCCTGTCGGACGAGGCGCGGGCGAAGGGCATCACGAAGACGTTCGACGCCGAGGTGGTCGAGTCCGTCAACGTGCACGAGTCGATCAAGCTGGGCCGGACCGTGCTCGGGCTGAGCCGCGACGAGGCGATCGAGAACTACATCACGACGATCCGCCGCCTCGGGCAGTCGGGCGTCAAGGTGGTCTGCTACAACTTCATGCCCGTCTTCGACTGGCTGCGCACCGACCTGTGGCACCCGCTGCCGGACGGCTCGACCGCGCTGTTCTACGAGAAGGCCGTGGTCGACAAGATGTCGCCCGAGAGCCTGATCGCCGACATGGAGAAGAACACGCACGGGCTCACCCTGCCGGGCTGGGAGCCGGAGCGGCTGGCGAGCTTCAGCGAGCTCAACGCGGCGTACGAGGGCGTGACGCACGACGACATGTACGCCAACTACAAGTACTTCCTCGACGCGGTGATCCCCACCTGCGAGGAGGTCGACGTGAAGCTCGGTGTGCACCCGGACGACCCGCCCTTCGACGTCTTCGGCTGGCCGCGCGTGGTCTCGACCAAGGAGGGCATCGCGCGGGTGCTCGACCTGAACCCGAGCCCGTACAACGGCCTGACGCTCTGCCTGGGCAGCTTCTCGGCCAACCCGGAGCAGGACGCCGTGGACGCGGTGAGGACGTTCATGGACCGCATCCACTTCTCGCACGTGCGCAACATCAAGCACTTCGACAACGGGGACTTCACCGAGGTCGCGCACCGGGCGTGCGAGGGCAGCGTCGACACCACCGGCATCATGAAGGCGTACGCCGAGGCCGGCTACGAGGGCTACATCCGGCCCGACCACGGCCGCCACCTGTGGGACGAGAACACCACGAACAAGCCGCGCCCCGGGTACGGCCTCTACGACCGGGCGCTGGGTATCCAGTACCTGCTCGGCGCCTGGGACGCGTACCGCTACCAGGGCTGATACCAGGGCCTGATTCCTGGCCCGGGGTCGTTTTCGCTGCCATCATCCAGGGATGCAGAGCAGCGAGGGGCCCCGGGCGGACGGCGGCGCGCCGTCCGGTGAAGCAGCGTCCGGCGTCGTCGTCGCGCCGGACGTCGCGCCGGACGTCGCGCCCGCGCCGGTAGCCGCCGTCGACGGCCCGGCATACGCCACGTGGGGTCAGCGGGTGGTCGCGGCACTCCTCGACGATGCGATCCTGGCCGGCGTCACCTGGCTGACGCTCGGGGCGAACTTCTCCCCCGTCACGCTCACGCCCGGGTTCCGCGCGGCCGGCGCCGAGAACTGGGGGCGCGGTCCGCTCGTCCTGATCCCGGTCGCGGCCCTCGTGGCCCTGCTGGTGCTCCAGGGCACGACGGGGTGGACGCCGGGCAAGCTGGTGCTCGGCATCAGGGTCGTCCGGGAGGAGGAGCACCGGCCGGCCGGGCTGTGGCGGACGCCCGCACGCTGGGTGCTGCACGTGCTCGACGCGATCCTCCTGATCGGCTACCTGCGACCCCTGTGGCACGCGAAGCGGCAGACCTTCGCCGACTCGATCGTGCGGACCGTCGTGGTGCGCGAGGTCCTCGACCTCCCGCGGTGGCCGCGCATCGCCGTGTACGTGGCGGCCGCCGCCATCTGTGTGCTCGGGCTCGGCTTCTGCGCGCCGATCAGCAGCAGCCGCGGCGAGAGCCTGGTCGCCGAGCCCCTGTGCGAGCTGGAGAGCCCGGGACCGACCCTGACCGGCGGGGAGATCACGCCGGCCGCGTCCGTGTCGACCAACCAGGACCGCCGGCTGTGGATCGCCCGGGAGACCCGCACGGTGAGTCCGGGCGCGACGATCGCGTGGACCAGCGACCCGTCGGCCCGCGACGTCGAATACCGGGTCGAGCTCGACGTCCGCCCGGGACCCGGCGAGGAACCGGTGGTCTCCCGGTTCTGGGACATCGGCACGGGCGACGCCGAGACCTGGGACGACGCCGCCGGGTTCAGGCACACCCGCACCGTCGCGGACGACGAGGACCGGCACGACGCCGAGGTCACCGTCACGGCACCCCGCCCCGCCCTCGACGCCGGCGCCTGGTACGACGTGCGCGTCCTCGCCGACGGCGAGGAGCTCGCTGCCTGCGGCGGCGCGCCGACCTGGACCGCGCCCTAGCCACCACCCGGCGCCGAAATCCCGTGGCCCGCCGCACCGGCACGGTCCACCCTGGGCAGATGGAGACCCACGAACAGGCCGAAGAGCCCGAGACCACCCGCTGGACCAGCGCCACCGTCTTCCCCGACATGTGGACCGACCCCGACGACGACCCGCGTGAGACCGACACCCCGGTCACCGACGAGCGCGGCATGCTGCTCGACTACCTGCGCTACTACCGGCTCACGCTGGAGATGAAGTGCGCGGGGCTCGACGCCGAGCAGCTCGCCCGCCGTTCCGCGCCGCCGTCCACCATGTCGCTGCTCGGGCTGGTCCGGCATCTCACCGACGGGGAGCGACACCTGCGCCGCGTCCTGGCCGGCGAGGACGCGCCGTCCCTGTACCGCACCGAGGAGGACCGCGACGGCGACTGGACCGGCGCCGTCGCCGACCCGGCCGTCGTCGACGACGCCTGGCGGCAGTGGCACACCGAGATGGCGGCCACCGACCGGTACCTGGACGGCGTCACCGACCTCGCGAGCTGGAACACCGGCGTGTCCGACTTCGGGCCCGAGGGTGGCGACCTGCAGGTACGGGACGGCGTGCTCGGGCACATCGTCGAGTACGCGCGGCACTGCGGCCACGCCGACCTCCTGCGCGAACGGGTCGACGGGCGCGTGGGCCAGTAGCCGGCGTCCGCCCAGGGGCGAAAAGGCCCGCGGGTGATGTCCGGGCTGACCCCCGCCGGCCGCTTGCGCCCGCGCACGACGGTGGCAGTGTGGAAAGGGTCCGGCGCTCCCGACGGGAAAACGCCGTGCGGTCGCCGGTGATCACGAAGGAGTGAGACTGCGATGGTCAACGTGCGAAATGTGCTGCCGACGTTCGCGGCGAACGACATCGACGCGGTGCGCGCGTTCTACGCCGACACGCTCGGGATGAGTGTGTCGACCCTGGACGAGGGGGCCGGCATCGTGCTCGACCTCGGTGACGGCGCCGCCGTCTTCGTCTACCAGAAGGACGACCACGTCCCCGCGCCGTTCACCGTCATGCACCTGACGGTCGACGACGTCGACGAGGTGGTCGACGAGCTCGCCGCCAAGGGCGTGACCTTCCAGCACTACGAAGGGTTCGACCAGGACGAGAAGGGCATCGTGCGCGGATTCATGGAGGGAGGCGACGGCGCCTGGTTCACCGACCCGGCTGGCAACATCATCGGCCTCGCCGACGGCGGCGGCATGGAGGCGTTCCTCGAAAATCCCGGCGGCTGACCGGGCCGCCTGGGTAGCATCTGGCGCCATGTCTCCCACGCTCGTACTGGTCCATGGCGCCTTCGCCAACTCGTTCTCGTTCGCGCCGCTCCAGGCCGAGCTCGCCCTGCACGGACACCGCTCCGCGGCCGTCGACCTGCCCGGCCACGGGTTCGAGGCCACCTACCCGGCCGCCTACCAGGCGCCACAGGACCCGGCCGGCCTCGCCACCACGCCCGGCGTCATCAAGGGCGTGACCCTCGCCGACAACGCGGCACACGTCATCGAGGTCCTCGAACGCGCCAAGAAGAACGGCCCCGTGATCCTCGTCGGCCACAGCCGGGGCGGCATGACGCTGACCGCCGTCGGCAACGCCCGCCCCGACCTGGTCGACCGGATCGTCTACGTCTCCGCCTGGGCCCCCGTGGACCTCGACGCCGGCGCCTACTACGCCCAGCCCGAGATGGCCGACGTCGACGCGGGGGCGCTCGCGGCCGTGCTCGCGGGCGACCCGGCGGCGCTGGGCGTGCTGCGCGCCAACTTCCGCACGGCCGACCCGGCGGTGCTGGCCGGCCTCAAGGAGGCGTTCCTCGCGGACGGCACCGACGACGAGCTCCGCGCGTTCCTCGCCACGTTCCAGCCGGACGAGAACCTCGACGTCGGCACGCCGGACGACCGGGCCAAGGCGGAGACCTGGGGCACGATCCCCCGGACCTACGTGCGCCTCGACGCCGACACGAGCATCCCGCCGGCGATGCAGGACCGGATCATCCGCGAGGGCGACGCCCTCACGCCCGGCAACCCCTACGACGTGCACACCCTCAGCTCCAGCCACCTGTCGTGGCTGGTCCGGCCGCGGGCGGCGGCGGAGGTGCTGGCCGGGCTCGCGGCCGGGCTCAGCGGGGTGCCCGCAGCAGGCTGACCTGGAGTGCGACGGCCGCGGTGACCCGGGGTTCGTCGTCGGTGGCGAGCAGGTCGAGCAGGGCACCCCGGAGCACGGCGAGCGCGAGCGTGCGCCGGGCCGCGCCGTCCGGGGCGTCCCGCTCGGACGCGGGCTGGCGAGCGGCCAGGTCCGCGAGCCAGTCGTCCACCGTGGTGCGCGCGAACCCCGCCCAGGGCCCGCCGGGTTCCACGAGCGAGCGGGCATAGGCCTCGGCCCACAGGCGCAGCAGCGGCCGGTGCTCGGCGGCGGCCAGCCAGGACCAGACCAGCTCGACGGCCCCGGCCAGGTCCTGGGGCGCGCCGCCGTCGGGCGAGCCTGCGTCGGGCGCGCCGCCGTCGGCCGGATCGAGGCGGGACAGGAACGTCAGCTCGTCCTCCCGCGCCCGGCGCAGGAGCGCCCTGATCAGGCCGTCCTTGCTGCCCCACAGGAACATCAACACGCGCGGGCTCGACCCGATGGCCGTGGCCAGGGGGCGCAGGGAGAGGTCGGCCAGGCCGTTGGCCAGCGCGTACGCGTATGCGGCCTCCAGCAGCTCGACCTGGCGTGCGGACGGACCTGGTTCGACGTCGGGCATGCGGTTAGCCTAGTGCTACTGAAACAGTCGTGTCAGTAGCAGCGGGAGGACAGCATGGAGCAGCGAGACCGGCGGCCCGAGGTGCGGGTGCGTCGCGCCGACCAGCCCGGCGACCTGGGCTGGGTGGTGATGGCGCACGGCGAGACGTATCACCGCCAGTTCGGCTGGGACACGGACTTCGAGGCCCTCGTCGCCCGGATCGTCGCCGACTACGCCGCGGACCACGACCCCCGCGCCGAGGCGGCGTGGATCGCCGAGGTGGACGGCGAGCGCGCCGGCTGCGTCTTCCTGGTGGCCGGCGGCGCGCCCGGCGTGGCCAAGCTCCGCATCCTGCTCGTCGCGTCGGAGGCCCGCGGGCTGGGGCTGGGCCGACTGCTCGTCGGGGAGTGCCTGTCGTTCGCGCGCGGGGCCGGGTACGAGCGCGTGACCCTGTGGACCAACGACGTGCTCGCTTCCGCCCGGCACATCTACGAGGCCGTGGGCTTCACGCTCGCCGACGAGGAACGGCACCACAGCTTCGGCCACGACCTGGTGGGTCAGAACTGGGTGCTGGACCTGCCGCGGGCGGGGTGAGGCGCCGGTCTGCCGGCGGCGGCGTGCCGGCCGGTCACACCGGCGAGATGCGCAGGGTCGCGGTGCGGGCCGCCCCGCCGACGGCGAAGGACGCGAGGGACCCGTACTTGCTCCGGTAGGCCGCGTCGACCACGGGCGCGACCTCCGGCCCGGCGGGCTCGAACCGCACCGCGACGGTTTCGCCGGCCACCCGGACCCGTCCCGAACCGTGGTTGACCGCGCGGCGATACCACTGCGACGTCGTGCCGCGCTGGGCTCGGACGTAGAGCTCGCCGTCGGCGAGGACCATGCCGACCTCCACCTCCGGGGCGACGGGGCCGTCCGGATCGACCGGGCCGGCGGGCCCGGCGGAGAGGTGCAGCGACGGCGCGTCGCGGAGCGTCGCCGGCGTGGGTGCGGTCCAGGTGGTCATCGGGCGTCCTTCACGTTCGTCGTGGTGCCGGCGTCCGCCGTCGTGTCCGCCGTCCAGGAGGCCAGGATGCGCAGCGCCTCGTCGGACGGCGAGCCCGCCTCGGCGGTCAGCACCATCAGCCGCTGCCCGCTGCCGTCCGGGCTGGACCAGGTGTCGCAGTCGAGCGTCAGGTCGCCGACCACGCGGTGCCGGTACTGCTTGGTGCCGTACGTGGCGCTGTTCACGCGGTGCTCGGCCCACCAGCGACGGAAGTCGGGGTCGATCACGGCGAGCTCCCCGACGAGCCGGGCGAGCTCGGGGTCGTCGGGGTCGGCGGCGGCCTCCATGCGCAGCGCGGCGACGGCGTCCCGCGCGTCGTGCTCCCACTTGACGTTGAGGGCGCGGACGGTCGGGTCGGTGAAGAGCAGGCGCACGTAGTTGCGTCGCGCGGCAGGGATCTCGCCGAAGTCGACGAAGAGGGCGACCGCCGCGGCGTTCCAGGCGAGGACGTCCATGCGCTTGCCGAGCACGATCGCCGGCGTGTCCGTGAGCCGGTCGAGCAGCCGCCGCATCGCGGGGCGCAGGGCCTGCCGCGCCCGGCGGCGTCGGGGCCGGGCGTCGGCCTTGCCGGCGATCTCGTAGAGGTAGCGCTGCTGGTCCTCGTCGAGGCGGAGGGCCGACGAGAGCGTGGCGAGCACCGACGCGGACGCGGCGACGCGGCCCTGTTCGAGGCGGGTGTAGTAGTCCACGCTGATCGCCGCGAGCTGGGCCACCTCCTCCCGGCGCAGCCCGGGCACCTTGCGGCGGGACAGGGTCTCGGGGAGGCCGGCGGCGTGGGGGTCGAGCTCGGCCCGGCGCGCCTTGAGGAACGCGCCGAGCTCGTCCGGATCGACGGGTGGGGTCATACGGACCATTCTGCGAGCGGCGGGAGCGGCGTGGGAGGGCAGTATCCTTCCCCGGGAAGAACCCGACGCTGTTGCGGCGCCAGCGGGCGGCACAACCTGGTCGCATGAACCGAACAGACGTCGCCTTCGACAGCGCCGGCATCTCCCTCGCCGGCCACCTCTACCTTCCCTCGTCCGACGGCGCCGCCGGCACCGCCCCGCTCCCCGCGGTCGTCGTCGGCCACCCCGGGACCGGCGTCAAGGAGCAGACCGCCGGGACGTACGCGGCGCGCCTGGCCGAGCAGGGCTTCGTGACCCTCGCCTTCGACGCCGCCTTCCAGGGCGAGAGCGGCGGGCTGCCGCGCGGGCTCGAGGATCCCGCCCACCGCGTCGAGGACCTCAAGGCGGCGGTCTCGTACCTCGCCACCCGCCCCGAGGTGGACGCCGGGCGGATCGGGATGCTCGGCATCTGCGCCTCCGGGGGCTACGGCATCGCGGCGACCGCGGGCGACCACCGGGTGCGGGCGCTGGCCACCGTGAGCGGCGTCGACGTCGGGCGCCAGTTCCGCGAGGGTGCCGACGGCTCCCAGCCCCCGGCCGTGGTCCAGGGGATGCTCGACGCCGCCGCGGCCGCCCGCACCGCGGAGGCGCGCGGCGAGGGCATCGGCATGTTCCCGGTCTTCCCGGAGACCGCGGAGGAGGCCCGGGCGCTCGGCGGCCGGCACGGCTTCGAGGGCTTCGAGTACTACCGCACGGAGCGCGGCGCGCACCCGCGTTCCGCCACGGAGTTCACCTGGTCGAGCGTCGACCGCATCGCGACCTCCGACCAGTTCCGGTTCGTCGGCCTGATCGCGCCGCGTCCGCTGCTCGTCGTCCAGGGGACGGAGGCGGTCACCAGGCACATGGGCACCCTGGCCTTCGCCGAGGCCCACGAGCCCAAGGAGCTCCACTGGGTCGAGGGGGCCAGCCACGTCGACCTCTACGACAGGCCCGAGTTCGTGGGTCCGGTCGTCGAGAAGCTGACCGGGTTCTTCGCCCAGGAGCTCGCTGCCGCCTAGCCGCCCGCCGAGCGGCCGCCGACGTGGACAAAGCGGGCATCACGGCAAAGACTGTGGCCACTGACCTGCCCGTTCGGTGTGAGGAGTGCCCGTGGAGACCCCGGTCCTGGATGCCGCTGGAAGGGCACCGCTCGAAGAGGTCGCGCGGCTGCGGGAGCGCGGACCGGTGACGCGGGTCGCGCTCCCGGGCGGCGTGGAGGCGTGGGCCGTGACCGACCTGGCGCTCTTGCGCCCGATGCTGGTCGACCAGCGGATCTCGAAGGACTCGCGCCAGCACTGGACGGCGCTGGTCGACGGCGAGATCACGCCGCAGTGGCCCCTGTACACCTGGGTCACCGGCGCGTCGATGTTCAACGCCTACGGCAGCACGCACCGCGCGATGCGCAAGGTCGTGGCGCGCGGGTTCACGGCGCGTCGGACGCGGGCGATGGAGCCGCGCGTCGCGTCCGCCGTCACCGCGACCCTCGACGAGCTCGCCGCGAAGAACGCCGACGGCTCGGTCGTGGACCTGCGCGAGGTGTTCGCCTCGTCGATCCCGGTCGAGGTGATCTGCGACCTGCTCGGCGTCCCGGACGCACAGCGGCAGGACATGCGCCGGTGCGCCGACACCCTGATCAACACGGGGGCCACGCGCGAGGCGCAGGGTGCCGCCCAGGCCGAGCTGCGCGAGCTGCTCGGCGCGCTCGTCCGCGACAAGCGGGCGGACCCGGCCGAGGACCTGATCAGCACGGTCGCGGCCGAGCTGGCCGACGACGAGGCGGTCTCCACGAGCAACCTGATGCTGGTGGCCGGCCACGAGACCACCGTGAACCTGCTGGCCTCCGCCGTCCACCTCCTGCTGACCCACCCGCACGTGCTCGCCGCGGTCCGCGCCGGCGAGGTCACGTGGTCGGCCGTGGTCGACGAGACGCTGCGCGTGGCGCCGCCGGTGATCTACATCCCGCTGCGCTTCGCCGTCGAGGACCTGGAGCTCGGCGGGGTGGCGATCAGCAAGGGCGACCCGATCATCGCCGTCTTCGGCGCCCCGGGGCGCGACGAGACCGTGCACCAGGACGCCGCGGTGTTCGACCCGGCGCGCGCCGACCGGACGCACCTGGCGTTCGGCGCCGGCGCGCACCACTGCGTCGGCGAGCCGCTGGCGCGGCTGGAGGCCGAGACCGCCCTGCCGGCGCTGTTCGAGCGCTTCCCCGACCTCCGGCTCGCCGAGCCGGACGGCGACCACGGCCAGGTTCCCGGGTTCGTCGCCAACGGCCCGGCCCGCCTGCCGGCCGTCCTGGGCGCCGAGCGCGCGGGCTGACGCCCCGTCGGGCCGGCCGCCGGCCCCGGACGTCAGCCGCCGACTGTCAGCCGCCGACCACGCCGTGGTCGGCGGCCTGCCAGGTCACGGGGAGCCGCTCGGCGTGCCGCACCCATGCCGACGACGCCCAGGGCAGGTCGTCGGGTGACCCGGTGAGCTGCACGTCCATGTGCCGCAGGAGCTGGTCGACGGCGGTGCGGGCGATCAGCCGGGCCAGCCGGGGTGCCGGGCAGGCGTGCGGCCCGGTGCCCCAGGACAGGTGGGAGCGGTTGTCGACCTCGTCCCACACGTCGTCGGTGTGCACGGCCGGGTCCCGGTTCGCCGCGGCGATCGCCAGGACCAGGGCGTCGCCCTTGCGGATCCGGTGCCCGCCGAGGTCCATGTCCGTGAGGGCGAACCGCGGCGCGGGCGACTGGGCGATGGGGGACCTGCGCCACAGCACCTCGTCGAGCGTGCCGTCGAGCGTGAGGCGGCCGCCCGCGACCCGGGCGGCGAGGCTCCGGTCCGTCAGGATCTGGTGCAGCGTCTGCGTGATCCACGCGGTGAGGAAGATGGCCGCCGCGCTGACGGGCACGATCGAGCTGCTGGCGATCTCGCCGTCGTGCGCGAAGTTCTTGTGGACCGCGAGGTACGAGACCAGGTCCTCCCCGCCGGTCTCCCGCCGCCGCCGGATGTGCTCCAGCACGATCGCCGCCGTGTTCGCCTGGGCCTGGGCGACCTGGTCACCGTCGCCGCTCACCACGGCCGCGGCGTCGGCCATGAGCATGGCCCCGGTCTCCAGGTCGAACCCGAGCGTGGTGGTCATCGCGAGGAACCCGATGGGCCGGCAGTACGCCTTGACCAGGTCCCCGCTCCCGGACGGGCCCATCCGGTCGATGACGCGCTCGCACATGTCCGTGGTCCGCTCGCGGACCACCCGCTCGTCGAGGGCCGCCAGGGCGTCGTCCAGCGGCTCGCGCAGCCGCTTGCGCTCCTCGCCGTCGTGGTAGAACGCCGTCGGGCGCGGCTGCGCCGGGGTGTAGATGCCGATCGCCGTGCCGGCGGGCAGCAGGTTCTCGGCGTTCCACCGCCAGTTGGCCGCGTTCCGGCTGAAGTCGAACTCGGAGCGCATCACGTGACAGTTCTCGGAGTGGCCCAGGACCAGCCACGCCGGGATCACGACGTCGTCCTTGCGCTCGATCTCGATCGGCGCCACGGGGCCCCACTGCGCGCGCAGCCGGGCGTAGTGCTCCTGCGGGTCCGGGCTGCTGGTGATCTCGGTGAGGGAGGTGAGCCCGGTGTGGCTCTCCAGCGAGGCCGTGCTCCGGGACGTCTGCGGGATCATGGGCGACATCTGACCACGACGGTCGTGCATGCCGGAAGGCCTCAGGATTTCTCATCTCGAAGTCCGGTCACCGTCTCGGGCCGCTTCTGCCGGGCGAAGCGGGCCGGCAGGTCGGGCCCGTCCCACACCTGGATCGCGCGCCAGATCGACGCGGCGACCGGCACGGCGAGGACGGCGCCGGTGATCCCGGCGAGCACGGTCCCCGCGGTCAGGGCGAACAGGATGACGAGCGGGTGCAGGCGCAGGGTCCGG
The DNA here is from genome assembly GCF_042728455.1 of Promicromonospora sp. NPDC060204. Taxonomy (NCBI): domain Bacteria; kingdom Bacillati; phylum Actinomycetota; class Actinomycetes; order Micrococcales; family Promicromonosporaceae; genus Promicromonospora; species Promicromonospora sp. NPDC060204. The sequence goes on along the minus strand of NZ_JBHWZO010000060.1, from coordinate 11,247 downwards.
CCCATGACGATCGGCTGGAGGAAGTCGCCCTCGAGCTGGTTCACGGCGACCACGATCGCGACGACGATCAGCGCCTCGACCGGTCCGACGGCGACGAGCGTGACCAGGGCCGCGATGATGCCGGCGAGGGTGGCGCCGACCAGGGGGATGAACGCGAGCAGGAAGACGAGCACGGACAGCGGGACGACGAGCGGCACGCCAACGATCGCGAGGCCGATCCCGATACCGATCGCGTCGACCAGCGCCACGATCGCCGTGCCGCGCACGTAGCCGCCGAGCGTGCTGACGGTTGCGGCGCCCACGCGCTGCCCGCGCTCGTACCGGTGGCCCTCGAACGGCCGCAGCAGGAACTCCCACATCGCCGGGCCGTCCTTCAGGAAGAAGAACAGGACGACGATCATGATGAAGAAGCCCGCGATGAAGTCGGCGGTCTGGGAGACGCCCGCGATGGCGCCGGAGCCCACGGTGTCGGACTGCAGCAGGTTCAGCGCGGACTCCCGCACCGACGCGATCTGCTCGTCGGTGATCTCGAAGGGCAGGTTCTGGACGTACGTCTCCAGGGAGTCGAACCCGTCGAGCGCCTGCCGGCCCAGCTCGTCCCACTGGTCCGCGACGGCGCGCACCACGAGCCACACGATCCCGGACAGCAGCGCGACCAGGCCCAGGAGCGAGACCCACGTGGCCAGCAGCGAGGGCCACCCGTGGCGGCGCAGGTACGACACCAGCGGGGAGATGGCCGCCGCCAGCACGAGCGCGATGAGCACCGGGATGACGACGAGGGTCAGGCGGGTGCCCACGTACCCGAAGACGGCGATGATCGCGACGACCGCGAGGATCTGCAACGCCCGGGTGCCGACGCGGCCGAACCCGTCCGACCACAGCCGGGACGCCGGGCTCTCGGGGGGCGCGGCGTGCTCGGTCGGCTGGTCCTGCGTGTCCGTGCCGGCGGGGCGCGGTGCGCGGCGGCCGAAGAGACCCATCGGCTGTCCTCCTCGTACGGGGTCCAGCGTGTGCTGGGTCCGGCGGCGCCGGACATGCCGACGGTATTGCGGCCGCGCCCAGGTCGCGCGACGGCGCGCCCGGTCCGTCGGTACCGGTCAATCCTGATCGGTTCCCCGGCGATCGATGAGTCCGGACCGCCACGGTCGTCGACGCTCTGAGCGCGACGAGCGGAGTCAGGTATGGCGGAGATCGACGATGTCCGGCCGCTGGGCAACAGCCTGGAACGGTCCTACGAGGTGTACGTGCGCGGCCGCCTGAAGTTCCGCGTCGGTCAGCTTGTCTACGTGGCGTTCTCGCTCGACGGGTCGGTGATGGGTTTCGCCTTCCCGAAGGAGGAGCGGGCGGCGCTCGTCGCGAGCGATCCGACGACGTTCCAGCTGCCCTCCGCGTCGGACATGCGCTTCAACTGGGTGCACGCCGACCTCGCCGCCCTGGACCCGGAGGAGGCCCGTGAGCTCGTCGTCGACGCGTGGCGCATGGTCGTGCCCCAGAAGGTCTTCCGCGCCTACGACGCCGCACATCCTGCCGACGCCGACTGACCGTCAGACCTGCATGTCGACGAACCGCTGGTAGTGGCCCTGGAATGCCACGGTGATCACGTCGGTGGGGCCGTTACGGTGCTTGGCCACGATGAGGTCGGCCTCGCCGGCGCGCGGCGACTCCTTCTCGTAGGCGTCCTCGCGGTGCAGCAGGATCACAACGTCGGCATCCTGCTCAATTGACCCAGATTCCCGCAAATCAGACATCTGCGGTTTCTTGTCGCTGCGCTGCTCGGCGCCACGGTTCAGCTGCGAGATGGCGATCACGGGCACCTCGAGCTCCTTCGCGAGCAGCTTGAGCGACCGCGAGAACTCGGAGACCTCCTGCTGACGCGACTCGACGCGCTTGCCGGACGACATGAGCTGGAGATAGTCGATGACCACCAGCTTGAGGTCGTGCTTCTGCTTGAGACGCCGGCACTTGGCGCGGATCTCCATCAGCGACATGTTCGGCGAGTCGTCGATGAACAGCGGGGCGTCGGAGACCTTGCCCATGGTGGCGGCGAGTTTCTGCCAGTCGCCGTCGTCCATGTTGCCGCTGCGCATCTTGGTGAGCGGCACGCGGGCCTCGGCGGCGAGCATTCGCATGACGATCTCGTTGCGGCTCATCTCCAGGGAGAAGATGACGGCGGCCATGTCGTGGTGAATGGCCGCATGAGACGCGACGTTGATGCCCAGCACCGAGTTGTGCGTGGGAACCATCGAACGGCTCGCCAGGTAGAGGTGCGACGCATCCTCCACCTCGATGCAGCGCACGGGCACCGACTCGATCGGGCGAACGTCGACCACGAATCGCGAGGTCAGCTTGGCGGTCCCGGGCCGGCGCCGAGCCTTGTGCGTGAGCCGCTTGCGTTCCAGGGCGAAGACGTCGTCCTCGGTGGTGAAGGTGATGGTGTACGCCGTCGAGGATGCCTCGGTCCGGCCGTTGACCCGCTTCTCCGACCAGCCGGTGCGGTAGCCCAGGGACAGGATCAGCTCGCGTGCGTCGAGGGCCAGCCGCTCGCTGGTCACGGCGATCTGGACGCTGCCGCCGGGATTGACCGTCCCGTCGGAGTCGAGCAGGCCGGCGAGCAGAGCGCGCCGCTGGTCCTCGCTCGCGCGGAGGTACTCGGTCGGGATGTGCTTGTTCTGGAGCAGATCGAGGCTGCGCAGCCGGCCTCCCATCGTGCCGTTCGTCTTGTGGCACTCCTGGCACCGCCGGAATCCCCACCCCGGCTTTCCGCAGTCGGGGCACGTCGGCTGCTCAGGCCGGGCCATGCCGCGGGAGCGCGCCGCACAGGACTTGCTGCACGCGAGCAGCGAAGCCATCTTCGGAACGAAGGACGTGCCGCAGACGATGCACTCCCGCGTCTGAGCCTCGGGCTCAGGAAGCAGCATCGAGTAGGTGCGAGCCGCACCCTTCACCGCGCCACGAGGCTGCGCCACGTAGCCCAGGCCCTCGATCATCATCGCGATCTCGGGGTCCGCCGACGTGAACTCGGCACGCCGGGAGGTGCCGTCGCCGAGCCAGACGCCCAGGGCGTAGGGGTGGATCGGCAGGTCCGCGGTGGGCAGGGCGAGGGGCCGGGTGGTCGACACCGAATGGTTGGCGCGCTTGTCCGCCGTCACGGTACGCAGCGTCGCGAGGATCTCCTCGGTGGTGTGCACGGAGGACTCGGGCGCGGTACCGACACGAACCTTGCGGCGCTGCGTGCGAGTGCTCGTCACCCACTGGTGCTGCGCATCCGCGATGATCACCGTGCCGTCGTCGAACTCCACCTCGTAGCACGGGCGACCCTGCATGACCTCGGTCGCCGCGACCACCCGCGTGGGGGTGCCGTCCGCCGTCAGGACGAGATCGCCGACCGCGACCTCGCCCATGGTGGTCCATCCGGACGGCGTCGGCAGCGGGGTGTTGAGCGCCAGCGCCTTTCCCACGGCAGGCCTGGCGGCCACGACGATCATCTGGCCGCCGTGCAGGCCGTTGGTCAGGCGGTCGAAGTCGGAGTAGCCCGTCGGCACACCGGTGAGCCCCTCGCCGCGGCCCTGCGCGGCGTCGATCTCGTCGAAGGTCGGCCCGATGATCTCGGCCAGCGGCAGGTAGTCCTCGGACGCGCGCCGCTCGGTCACGGCGTAGACCTCGGCCTGCGCGTTGTTGACGACGTCGTCCACCTCGCCGCCGTCGGTGGCGTAGCCCATCTGCACGATGCGGGTGCCGGCCTCCACGAGGCGGCGCATGATGGCGCGCTCGCGCACGATCTTGGCGTAGTACCCGGCGTTGGCGGCCGTGGGCACGCCCGCCATGAGGTCGTGGATGTACGGGGCGCCGCCGACGCGCGCGTGCTCGCCCCGGCGCTGCAGCTCGGCGACCACGGTGATGGCGTCGGCGGGCTCGCCGCGGCCGTAGAGGTCGATGATCGCGTCGTAGATGGCCTCGTGCGCGGGCCGGTAGAAGTCGTTGCCGCGGATCTGCTCGATCACGTCCGCGATCGCGTCCTTGGACAGCAGCATGCCGCCCAGCACGCTCATCTCCGCGGGGACGTCCTGCGGCGGCGTCCGGTCGAGGCCGGGGCTCCCGCCGGAGTAGCTCGACTCGAGCTCCTCGATCGACATCCGCGCCTCCAGCCTTCCTGATCTTGTGACATCCCGTGACGCCCGGGCACACGCTACGCGTGCGTCCGGTCGATGTCCTACACCTGTTCTACTCCTCGCCACCGACACTCTCGGGACATCGGCACCGACACGCCTTTGTGTCGTGCACGACAGTCCCCGGAAATCAGACCAGCAAGCTAGCTCCGCTGACGCTAGGCCCCCGCGAACCCGAGCGCAACGAGACCTGTGGACAAGCCTGTGCACATCCATGTGGAAAGGTGGCCCAGGCTGTGTACAGCGGGTGGACAACCCTGTCCCCAGTTGTGGATAACCCCTGTGTAAAACATCGACATGCCCTCTGACCTGCGTCGACGTAACCCCCAGCCTGTGGAGGAAAGAAAGTTGGGCGAGCCTCGCCACACCCCCGGTTACCCGCGGTCCGTCGACCGGGAGATCCTCGCCCTTGCGGTACCCGCCCTCGGCGCCCTGATCGCCGAACCCGTCTTCGTCCTCGTGGACAGCGCGGTCGTGGGCCACCTCGGCACGGCCCAGCTCGCGGGGCTCTCGCTCGCGAGCAACGTGCTGCTCACGCTCGTCGGGCTGTGCGTCTTCCTCGCGTACACCACCACCGCCTCGGTGGCCCGGCTGACCGGGGCGGGCCGGGAACGCCAGGCCCTGCAGTCCGGCATCGACGGGATGTGGCTCGCGCTCGGGATCGGGGTGGTCCTCGTCGTCGTCCTGCTGCTCGCCGCCCCGCTGACGGTGACCGCCCTGGGTGCCCACGGCGACGTCGCGCACCATGCCGTGACCTACCTGCGGTGGTCCGCGCCGGGGCTCGCCGGGATGCTCGTGGTCCAGGCCGCGACCGGCGTGCTGCGCGGCCTGCGCGACACGCGCACACCCCTGGTCGTCGCCGCCGCGGGGGCCGTGCTCAACACGGTGCTCAACATCGCGCTCGTGTACGGCGTGGGGATGGGGATCGCCGGGTCGGGCCTCGGGACGGCGGTCACCCAGCTCCTCATGGCCGTCGTGCTGGGCGTGATCGTGGTGCGCGGCGCCAGGCGGCGCGGCGCGAGCCTGCGCCCCCACCGCGCCGGCATCCTGTCGGGCGCCCGCGCCGGCGCTCCGCTGATGGTCCGCACCCTCAGCCTGCGCGCCGCCATCCTGGTCACCGTGGTGGTCGCGACCGGCCTCGGCGACGTCGCGCTCGCCGGACACCAGGTGGTGAGCTCGCTGTGGGGCCTCGCGGCGTTCGCGCTCGACGCGCTCGCCATCGCCGCGCAGGCGCTGGTGGGACACGGCCTCGGGGCCGGCGACGTCGGCCACGTCCGGGGCGTGCTGCGCCGGTGCCTGCAGTGGGGCGTGGGCGCGGGCGCCGTGATCGGCCTGCTCCTCGCGGCCGCCGGCTGGTGGATCGCGCCCCTCTTCTCGCCCGACCCCGACGTCCGCGTCGCCATCGCCCTCGGCATCGCCGTGTGCGGCGTGCTCATGCCGATGGCGGGCTGGGTCTTCGTGCTCGACGGCGTCCTCATCGGCGCCGGCGACGGCCGCTACCTCGCCTGGGCGGGCATGGCCACGCTCGTCGTCTATCTCCCGTTCGCGCTCGCGGTCGCCACCTGGGCGCCCGACGGCGCACGCGGGCTCGCCTGGCTCTGGCTCGCGTTCGCCGGCGTGTTCATGGCCGCGCGCGCCGTGACCACCGGCTGGCGCGCGCGCGGCGACCGCTGGCTGGTGACGGGGGCGTGAGGCCAGGCGCGGCCCCGGCCGGCCGGGTGCAGGTCAGGCCCACACCTTGAGCCGGTAGCCCACGCCCCGCACCGACGCGACCTCGACGTCGCGCACCGGCGCGAGCCGCTTGCGCAGCCGCTTGACCGCGGACGTCACCGGGTCGGAGTCGCCGAGGTAGGGCAGCTGCCACACCCGTGCCGTGAGCTCGGCGAACGACCACACCCGCCCGGCCTCCAGGGCGAGCGTCGCGAGCAGGTCGAACTCCCGCGCCGACAGGTACACGCGCCGGCCCAGCGCCGTGACCTCGCGCGCGGCGAGGTCCACGAGCAGTGGCCCGGCCACCAGCGGTTCGAGCGCGGGGGGCGCGACCATCGGGATGGCGCCCGTGACGGCAGGAACCGGACCCGTGACGGGCCGCATCGCCTCGGTGACGACCGGCATCATGCCGGTTGCCGGACGGGCCGGCGGGGGGATCGTCGCCACCGGCAGCACGGGGGACGACGTCCAGTGCGCGGGCAGGAACTCCGGCGCGGGGTGTACCGCCGGGTCGGTGAGGTTGTCCGGGAGCCGGTCCGTCGGGTGCCCGGAGAGGTGCCGGCCGTAGGACCGCTCCTCCGCCGGGCCCGGGTTGTCGAACCGCTCGGGCTGCGTGCCGAGGCCACGCCAGGGCGCGTCGCCGGCGCGCCGCGGCGCGGTCTGCTGGGTGAGCACGGCGCGCGCCCCGTCGGCGTCGGGCGTGGCGAGCACCGTGGCCTGGCCGCGGAGGAGCCGGGCGATCTCGATGATCTGGTCGGAGGGGAGGCCCACGCAGACGACGAGGCCGGGGGTGGATCCTGGTGCGGGGTCGTGCGTCATTGACTCGCCCTCCATGGTCGACCGTTCAGACGCGGACCGGGTTAAACCTGGCCGGCGCGCGCCAGTTTGCCCCCGAGTCGTACCGCGTGGGTCAATTTTTCGTTACCTGCCCGTTGCGTGCGGGATATGGCGCATTCCCGCCCGGGTGACGGTATTGCGTCAATTGAAGTCATATAGGGTGAACTTTACAGCTCTTGGGGTGAAATTGATTCTGGGCTCTTGACAAGGGCAACCGTCGGGCTTCGCCCGTGTCTTGACCGGAAACTGACCTTTGCTCGACCGTGAACCGACCTTGTTCCCAGGAGGCGTCCAGCAGACGGTAGGGGCGATCCACAGCAAGTGGATCGCCGTCGCGCGCTCCCGCCGCATCGCAGCGGGTGCGCCCGAGCATGGAGGCCCCATGTACCGTCGCAGGAAAATTGCAGGGAGGGCGACGACCGCCGTCACAACGGCGCTCGCACTCCTGGCAACCTCAGCGGTGACCGTTGCGCCAGCAGCGCTCGCCCAGACCGTCCCGACGACCACCCTTGCCGCCGCCGACGAGCCCGAGGAGAAGCTCAGCGCCAAGGTCCTCACCCAGCTCGAGGACAAGAAGACCGCGGACTTCTGGATCCAGTTCACGGACCAGGCGGACCTGGCGCCGGCCGAGGACATCGCCGACTGGGACGAGCGCGGTCAGTTCGTCTACGACGCGCTGCACGCCACGGCCAAGAAGTCCCAGGCCTCGGTGGCCAAGGAGCTGACGGCGGCCGGCGCGGACTTCCAGAGCTACTGGATCAACAACGCGATCTTCGTCGACGACGGCTCGCTCGCGCTCGCCGAGAGCCTCGCGTCCAGCAGCACGGTCGCCGGCATCCACGAGCAGATCACGATGCAGTACGAGAAGCCGGTCGAGAAGACGCCGTCCGGCGAGAAGACCGCGGCCGCCGTCGAGTGGGGCCTCGACGCGATCAACGCACCCGAGGTGTGGGAGCAGGGCTACACCGGCTCCGGCATCGTGGTGGCGAACTTCGACACCGGTGTGGACGCCACGCACCCGGCGCTGCAGAGCAAGTACCGCGGGTACAACGCCGACGGTACGTACGACAACGACTACAACTACTTCGACATCCCCGACACCTGCGACGGCGGCGCGCCCTGCGACTCCGGCCAGCACGGTACCCACACCATGGGCACCATCGTCGGCGGCACGGGCGCCAACCAGATCGGCGTCGCACCCGACGCCACCTGGATCGCGGCGAACTGCATCGACAACGCCGGCTGTGCCTGGGACGACTACCTGGCCAACGCGCAGTGGTTCCTCGCCCCGACCCGCGCGGACGGCAGCGACGCGGACCCGTCGAAGCGGCCGCACGTGGTCAGCAACTCGTGGGGCATCCCGCCGGGCGTCGACCTGCCCGAGGACTGGATGAGCGCCGAGACGCAGGCCTGGAACGCCGCGGGCATCTTCGGTGCCTGGGCCGGCGGCAACGAGGGGCCGTCCTGTGAGTCCGGTCGGTTCCCCGGCTCGTTCACGCACACCTACTCGGTCGGCGCGTTCGACGTGAACGGCGCCATCGCGTCGTTCTCGGCGCGTGGTCCGGGGCGTGACGGCACCCTGCTGCCGAACATCGCGGCCCCGGGTGTGAACGTGCGCTCCTCCATCCCCGGTGGTGGCTACGCGAACTTCAGCGGCACGTCCATGGCCACCCCGCACCTCGCGGGCGCCATCGCGCTGCTGTGGAGCGCCGCTCCGTCGCTGGTCGGCGACATCGAGGGCACCATCGCGCTCCTCGACGAGACCGCCATCGACACCGAGGACCTCTCGTGCGGTGGTACCCCGGAGCGCAACAACGTCTGGGGCGAGGGCAAGCTCGACGTCGCCGCGCTCGTGGAGGCTGCTCCGACCGCCGGTACCGGCACCGTCTCGGGCACCGTCGCGGACGCCTCCGGCACGCCGATCGCCAACGCGTCGGTCGTCGTCGACGGCGAGCGGGACCGGACGGTCTCCACGGACGAGTCCGGCGCCTGGTCGGCGACGGTCCTCGCCGGCGACTACAGCGTGTCTGCCTCGGCCTTCGGCTACCTCACCTCGGCGCCCGCCGCCGTGACGGTGGACGTGGACCAGGCCGAGACGGTCGCCATCACCCTGGAGTCGGCCCCGCGGCACGCCGTCACGGGTACGGTCCAGCTCGAGGGGTCCGGTGAGCCGGTCGCCGGCACGCCGGTCACGCTCCGCGGCTCACCGTACGAGCCGGTCACGACCGGTGCGGACGGCACGTTCGCGTTCGCCGACGTGCCCGAGGGCACCTACTCGCTGTCCGTCCAGCTGGGCGGTTGCGCCGCTCCGTACGACGGCGAGCTCGTGGTCGACGGCGCGGAGGACGTGGACATCGACATCGTCCCGAACGTCGACGCCGGCGGCTACTCGTGCTCGGTCACGACCGCCGACTACCGCCAGGGCGACACCCGCGTGACCCTGTCGGGCGACGACGCGTCGACGTCCGTCAACCTGCCGTTCTCCTTCCCGTTCTACGGCGAGGAGTACGCCCGGGCGTTCGTGACGACCAACGGCCACATCAACTTCCTGGCCGCCACCAACGCGTACGCCAACACGACGATCCCGTCGGCGGCCGTGCCCAACGCGGCGCTCTACCCGTACTGGGACGACCTCAACCTCGACTCGGCCGCCGGCCTGTACTCGGCGACGACCACGGTCGACGGCGTGGACGCCTACGTGCTGGAGTGGCGCAACATCCGGAAGTACGACACCGCGACCGACCGGCTGAACTTCTCGGTGACGCTGCTGGCCAACGGTGACGTGACCTTCGGGTACGGCGCCGTGACCGACACCGCCGGCGCGAAGGGCAGCTCGGCCACCATCGGTGTGGAGAACGCCGCCGGTACCGTCGCCACGCAGTTCTCGTACAACTCCGCGGTGCTGTCGGAGGGCCTGTCGATCGCGTTCGACGCCCCGCCGGTCGCCACCGTCGCGGGCGTGGTCGAGGACTTCAACACGCAGGAGCCGCTCGAGGGCGCCGACGTCACCCTGACCTCGGCGGACGGCACGGAGGTCACCGCGACCACCGCGGCGGACGGCACCTACTCCACCCTGGTGAGCCTAGGCGACTACTCGGTCGAGATCGCGGCGGACGACTACCAGTCGGCCACCAAGACCGCGTCCGTCGTCGGCGAGGGCTCCGACGTCACCGTGAGCGCCCAGCTCAAGGCCGGCAAGCTGACGGTCTCGAAGACCGCCATCGACGCCAGCCTGGCGATCGGCGGCTCCGCCTCGCGCAACATCAAGATCACCAACACCGGCTCCGCGCCGGCCGAGGTGGACCTGGCTGCGCGTGGCGGCGAGTACGTCGTTCTCGGTGGCGACACCGCGTCGACGAGCGGCGTCGTGAAGGGTGTCCAGGGCAAGGCGACGGCGGCCAAGCTGCCGTTCTCGTCCGGCGGCAGCAAGCTCACCGGCCTGCGCAGCAGCGCTTCCGCCGGCGTCGCCACGGGCCAGGTCGCCGCGGCGGCCTACCCGGACGTCGCTGCCGACGAGGTCGTCCTGTCGCACTCCACCTCGCACGAGATCGTCGCGGCGAGCTCGGTGGCCTGCCCGTCGGGTGTCACCAAGCTGCTGCGCACCTACACCCCGGGTGACTTCGGCATCACGGCCGGCTTCCAGCCGACCAGCGTCACGTTCGGGATCCAGGAGGTGGCCACGCCGTCGACCACGGCAACCGTCACCCTCTACACGCTGTCGGGCGCGTTCACGTATGCCAACCTGACCCCGATCGGGTCGGGCCAGGTCACCGTGACCGACGACTTCGGCTCCTGGTACACGGTGCCGATCGACGCCTCGGCGACCATCGCCCCGGACGACATCCTCGTGGTCGAGGTCGCGGGCACGGCCATCTACGTGGGCGGCAACCCCGCCGCGGAGACCAGCCCGACCTACCTCGCCTCGGACGGCTGCGGTACCCCGGAGCCGACGACTGCCGACAGCCTGGGCTTCCCGGACTCCAACCTGGTCATTGACGTGACCGGTGAGGTGGCCGGCAGCGGTGGTGGCGTCGAGTGGCTGGACGTCCAGCCGCCGTCGTTCACCCTGGCGCCGGGCAAGAGCGTGACGGCGGTGGCGACCATCACGGCCGCCGTCGACCAGCCGGGCACCTACACGGCGTCCATCAACATCGGTAACAACACGCCGTACGACGTCACCCCGGTGACGGCGACCATGTCGGTGAAGGCGCCCGCGGGCTGGGGCAAGATCACGGGCACGGTGAGCGGCGGCGGTGCGCCGATCGAGGACGCGGTGGTGGCCCTCGACGGTGTCTCGTACGACGTGGTGCTGCGGACCGACGCCGAAGGTACGTACTCGTACTGGATGCAGAAGTCCAACGCCCCGCTGCAGGTGACCGTCTCGGCCGACGGGTTCGTCCCGGCGACCAAGAAGGCCCAGATCATCGCGGGCCAGACCACGGTCTACAACTTCGGGCTGACCGCGCTGTAACAGGCGGTCTCGCGAAACAGGTCGCCCGTCCGGCGGCCGCCCTGTCGAGGTCTGGGTCTCGAC
>NZ_JBHWZO010000059.1:0-27239 GCF_042728455.1 Promicromonospora sp. NPDC060204 | reverse complement strand
GGGTTGACCCCCTGCGCGATCTTGGCCGGCCTCACCGCTCGCCGGCCCCGGCCTCGTCGAGGCCGGCCTTGGTGGTCGTCAGGAGCTCGTCCCAGCTGACCTCGAACTTCGTCACGCCCTCGTCCTCCAGCTGTGCGGTCACCTCGTCCATCGAGATGCCCTGCGCCTCGACGGCCGCGATGGTCGCGGCCGCCTGCTCGGCCGAGCCGGTCACGGTGTCGGCCAGCACGATGCCGTGGTCGGCGAAGGCGTCGAGCGTCTTCTCCGGCATCGTGTTGACGACGCCCGCGACGACCAGCTCGTCGACGTACATCGTGTCGCGGTAGGAAGGATCCTTGACGCCGGTCGACGCCCACAGCGGCCGCTGCGGCTGCGCGCCGTCCGCCGCGAGGGCGGCCCAGCGCTCACCGGAGAAGACCTCCTCGTAGGCGGCGAAGGCCAGACGGGCGTTCGCGATGGCGGCCTGGCCGCGCAGCGCGAGCGCCTCGTCCGTGCCGACGGCGTTCAGCCGCTTGTCGATCTCGGAGTCCACGCGGGACACGAAGAACGACGCGACCGACCCGATCACGGACAGGTCGTGGTCGGCGGCCTTGGCCTGCTCCAGGCCGGCCAGGAACGCGTCCATGACCGCCCGGTACCGCTCGATCGAGAAGATCAGCGTCACGTTGACGCTGATGCCCTTGGCCAGGGTCGACGTGATGGCCGGCAGGCCCTCGACCGTGGCGGGGATCTTGATCATCACGTTCGGCCGCGCGACGGTCTCCCACAGCCGGACGGCCGTGGTCTCCGTCGCCGCCGTGTCGCGGGCCAGCCGCGGGTCCACCTCGATGGACACGCGGCCGTCCACGGCGGCGGTGGCGTCGTAGACGGGGCGCAGCAGGTCCGCCGCGTCCCGCACGTCGTCCGTGGTGATGCGCTCCACGGCCTCCTCCACGTCCGACCCGGCCAGCTCGGCCAGCGTCTCCGCGTAGGCGTCGCCGTGCGCGAGCGCCGCCGCGAAGATCGTCGGGTTGGTGGTCACGCCCACGACGTTCCTGCTGGTCATGAGCCCGGCGAGGTTGCCGGTGCGCAGGCGCTCACGAGACAGGTCGTCGAGCCAGATGGCGACACCCGCCTCGGACAGCCGCTCGGTGGGGCTGACGTTCTCGCTGCTGTCGCTGGTGCTGTCAGTCATCGTGCCCTTCCTCTCTCGTGTCCAGGTGTTCCGGCGCGGTTCAGGACGCCGCCTCGATCGACTCCTTGGCGGCCTGGGCGACCGCCTCGGAGGTGATGCCGTACTCGGCGTAGAGCGTCTTGTAGTCCGCCGACGCGCCGTAGTGCTCGAGCGAGACGATGCGGCCGGCGTCGCCGACCACCTCGCGCCAGCCCTGCGCCACGCCCGCCTCGACCGAGACCCGGGCCTTCACACCGGACGGGATGACCGACTCGCGGTACGCCTCGTCCTGCTTGTCGAACCACTCGCGCGAGGGCATGGAGACCACGCGGGCCTTGACGCCGTCGGCCGCGAGGATCTCGCGCGCCTCGACGGCGAGCTGCACCTCGGAGCCGGTGCCCACGAGGACGACGTCGGGCGTGCCCTCGGTGTCCAGGAGCACGTAGCCGCCCTTGAGGGTGCCCTCGGCGCCGGCGAAGCCGTCGGTGCCGCGCGGGTAGGTGGGCACGTTCTGCCGGGTCAGCACGAGGCCGGCCGGGTTCTTCGTGTTCTCCAGGATCCCGCGCCAGGCCCAGGCGGTCTCGTTCGCGTCGGCCGGGCGGACGACGTCGAGGTTCGGGATGGCCCGCAGCGCCGCGAGGTGCTCCACCGGCTGGTGGGTCGGACCGTCCTCGCCGAGGCCGATCGAGTCGTGCGTCCACACGAAGGTGGTCGGGATGCTCATCAGCGCGGCCAGGCGCACCGAGGCACGCATGTAGTCGGCGAACTGCAGGAACGTGCCGCCGTAGGGGCGCGTCAGGCCGTGCAGCACGATGCCGTTGAGGATCGAGCCCATGGCGTGCTCGCGGATGCCGAAGTGCAGGGTGCGGCCGTAGGGGTCGCCCGGGAACTTCTTGGTCGCGTGCTCGGTCGGCACGAACGACGGCACGCCGTCCATGGTCGTGTTGTTCGAACCGGCGAGGTCGGCCGAGCCGCCCCACAGCTCGGGCAGCACGTCCTTGAGCGAGGTCAGGACCTTGCCCGACGCCGCACGGGTCGCGACGCCCTTCTCGCTCGCCTCGAACTCCGGCAGGGAGTCCGTCCAGCCCTCGGGCAGCTCGTTCGAGCGCAGGCGCTCCAGGAGCGCGGCCTGCTGCGGGTTGGCCTCGGACCAGGCGGCGAAGGCCGTCTCCCAGGCCTGACGCTCGGTGGCCTGGCGCTCGCCGACGGAGCGCGTGTAGGCCAGCACCTCGTCGTCGATCGTGAACGTGGCCTCGGGGTCCAGGCCGAGCGCGGACTTGAGGCCCTTGACCTCGTCGGCGCCCATGGCCGAGCCGTGGATGCCGCCCGTGTTCTGCTTGGTGGGCGACGGCCAGCCGATGATGGTGCGCAGCGCGATGATCGACGGCTTGCCGGTCTCCGCCTTGGCGGCGTCGATGGCCGCGGCCAGCGCGTCGGTGTCCTCCGCGTAGCCCTCGCCGCCCGAGGTCCAGTCCACGCGCTGGGTGTGCCAGCCGTAGGCCTCGTAGCGCTTGAGCACGTCCTCGGTGAACGCGATGTTGGTGTCGTCCTCGATCGAGATCTTGTTGTCGTCCCAGATCAGGATGAGGTTGCCGAGCTGCTGGTGGCCCGCGAGGGACGAGGCCTCGGAGGTCACGCCCTCCTGCAGGTCGCCGTCGGACGCGATGACGTACACGTGGTGGTCGAACGGCGACTCGCCGGGGGCGGCGGCCGGGTCGAGCAGGCCCCGCTCGCGGCGCGAGGCGAAGGCCATGCCGACGGCGGAGGCGAGGCCCTGGCCCAGCGGGCCCGTCGTGATCTCGACGCCCGCGGTGTGGCCGAACTCCGGGTGGCCCGGGGTCTTGGAGCCCCAGGTGCGCAGCGCGGCGAGGTCGTCCATCTCCAGGCCGTAGCCGGCGAGGAAGAGCTGCAGGTAGATCGTCAGCGACGAGTGGCCGGCGCTCAGCACGAACCGGTCGCGGCCCTGCCAGTCGGGGTCGGACGGGTCGTGGCGCATGGCCTTCTGGAAGAGGAGGTACGCGGCCGGCGCGAGCGAGATCGCGGTCCCGGGGTGTCCGTTGCCCACCTTCTCGACGGCGTCCGCGGCCAGCGCCTTGATGGCCTTGACCGCTCGCTCGTCGAGCTCCGACCACTCCAGGGGCTTCAGCACGGGGTCGAAAGCGTTCACGAGTCCTCTTTCTCTCCGCCGTCGGCCCTCGTCCGGGTCCGGAGAGCGGACGCGCTGGAGAGCCGCGCAGCGTGCGTGCGGCGGCGGCGGGATGCCGGCCGCCCTTCAATCGATGGCGTCAACAACCCTATACGCGCGCGTAATCCGTTGCGCAGGGCTGTCCACGGACTGTTCGTCCCAGGATGCGGTGGACAAATCTCACACGCCCGTCCGGGAGCGCGGTGCGCGGCGGGGTCAGCCTGCGACGTACCATGGGCACGCACCCGACGGGCAACAGCGCCCACCAGGTGCGTTATCGACTCCAGGACCCTCCCGAACGGAACTGCGACGCGCGTGAGAACGAGCCACCCGACGAACGGCCAGACCGCGCGTCCCCAGACGTCCGCCCCCGAGGCCGCGGCCGGCGTCGAGCAGCGTCCCGGGGGATGGTTCATGCGCCGCGCCGGCGCGTACGTCGCCCTGACCAAGCCGCGCGTCATCGAGCTGCTGCTCGTGACGACCGTGCCCACCATGATCCTGGCGGCCGACGGCCTGCCCAGCTTCTGGCTGATCGTCGCCACGCTGATCGGCGGCGCCGGCGCCGCGGGCAGCGCGAACGCGTTCAACATGTGGTGGGACCGCGACATCGACCAGGTCATGAACCGGACCAAGAAGCGTCCGCTGGCCACGGGGGAGATCACGCCGCGCGCCGGCCTGGTGTTCGCCTCGATCCTCGGCCTGCTGTCGCTCGCGTGGTTCGCGCTGGTGATCAACTGGGCCGCGATGTGGCTCACGCTGGGCGCCATCGCGATCTACGTCGTGGGCTACACGATGATCCTCAAGCGCCGCACCCCGCAGAACATCGTGTGGGGCGGCATCGCCGGCTGCATGCCGGTGTTCATCGGCTGGGCCTCGGTCACCGGCGGCCTGAGCTGGGCCGCGCTGGCGCTGTTCGGCATCATCTTCTTCTGGACGCCGCCGCACTACTGGCCGCTGTCGATCAAGTTCAAGAAGGACTACGCGAACGCGAACGTCCCGATGCTCCCCGTGGTCAGCGACGACAAGCGCGTCGCGGCCGAGATGGTGGGCTACACGATCGCGATGATCGCCTGCTCGCTGGCGCTGACCCCGCTCGCGGGCATGTCGTGGGTGTACACCGTGGTGGCCGCCGTCCTGGGCGGCTGGTTCCTCTGGTCCACGATCGCGATGCTGCGCCGGGCGCAGGGCAAGGCCAGCGGCAAGCTGGGCGCCATGAAGGTGTTCCACGGCTCCATCACCTACCTGTCGCTGCTCTTCGTGGCGGTCGCGGTGGACGTCTTCCTGCCCTTCTGATCGTCCGCCGGGCGCCGCACCAGACCTCTGCATAGCGGTGGTCATGATTCGGCCTGCACCCTCGTGGCCGCCTAGGCTGAGCGCGTGACCGAGACCCCAGCCGACCGAACCACCGACCCTGCCGAACAGCCGGCCGCGCAGTCCGCGGGCTACTCCTCGGGCCTGCCGACGGCGTCCGCCGTCGTCCCCGAGAGCGACCTGGCGCCGCGCCGGGCGGCCCGCGAGAAGTCGCGTGTCGCCCCCGACTACGCGCGTGCCTGGCTCCTGCTCTCCGCGATGCGGACCGAGCTCTTCGACAAGGCGCAGCTCTCCCGGGCGGACCAGGTGATCCTCGACTGCGAGGACGCGATCGACGACTCCCTGAAGGACGAGGCGCGCGAGAACGTCATCCGCTGGATCAAGAGCGGCGGCAGCGCCTGGGTCCGGATCAACGACCGCACGGCGCCGTCCTGGGCGGACGACGTGGCCTACCTGCGCGGCCTCGAGGGCCTCAACGGCGTCATGCTGGCCAAGACCGAGAGCGCGGACGACGTCATCGACACCGCGCAGCGGCTCGGCGGCGACGTGCCCGTCATCCCGCTCGTGGAGTCGGCCCTCGGTATCGAGGAGGCCGTGCACATCGCCAAGGCGCGCGGCGCGTTCCGGCTCGCGTTCGGCTCCGGCGACTACCGCCGTGACACCGGCGCCGCCAACGAGCCCATGGCCATGGCCTACCCGCGCACGCGCCTCGTGGTCGCCAGCCGCATCGGCGGCCTGCCCGGCCCCGTGGACGGCCCCACGGTCGGCTCGTCGCACGCGCTGCTGCGCGAGCAGTCGACCGACGCCGTCAACCTCGGCATGACCGGCAAGCTCTGCCTGGACTTCGAGCAGTCCAGCGTCATCAACGAGTCCTTCGCGCCGACGTCGTCCGACGTGGCCTGGGCCGTCGACTTCTTCGCCGAGTTCGAGGCCGCCGGCTCCGTGATCCGCGACGGCAGCGACAAGCCCCGCCTGGCCCGCGCCCAGGTGATCCGGTCGCGCGCCGAGCTGTTCGGCATCAACCCGGCGTGACCTGACGTCACCCGCCGACGGCGTGGCCCGCCCGCACGGCGGGCCACGCTCGGCATGATGGGCCGGTGTCCACCGCACTGGCCCGTCCGTCCCACGAGAACCAGCCCGCCCTCCGGTCCGCCCCTGCCGTCTCGGTCGAAGGCCGGCTCGACCGCGCGCTGCGCGACTACCTCGCGCACCTGAGCGTGGAGCGCGGCCTCTCGGCCAACACCGTCGCGGCCTACCGGCGCGACCTCGTGCGGTACGCGGCGTTCCTCGACGCGGCGGGCCGGGACCTGGCGGGGGTCGCCGAGTCCGACGTCACGAGCTTCGTCGAGGCCGTGCGTCAGGGGTCCGACGGCGGCCGGCCGCTGTCGCCGTCGTCCACGGCCCGCGCCCTGGCCGCCGTGCGCGGCTGGCACAAGTTCGCGCAGGCCGAGGGCCTGGCCGTCGAGGACCCGTCCGCCGACGTGCGGGCGCCCACCCAGCTGCGGCGGCTGCCGCACGCCCTGTCCGTGGACGACGTCGCCGGGCTGCTCGACGCCGCCGGCGCGGGCGACGGGCCGCTGCCCCTGCGCGACCGGGCCCTGCTGGAGCTGCTGTACGCGACCGGGGCGCGGATCTCCGAGATCGTCGGGCTGGACGTCGACGGCGTGGGGGACTCCGCCGCCGTCCGGCTGCTCGGCAAGGGCTCCAAGGAGCGGGTGGTGCCCGTGGGGTCGTTCGCGCGCGACGCCCTGGAGGCCTACCTCGTGCGGGCCCGTCCCGAGCTGGCCGCGGCGGGGCGCGGCACCCCCGCCCTGTTCCTCAACACGCGCGGCGCGCGGATGTCCCGGCAGACGGCGTGGGCCGCGCTCCAGTCCGCGGCCGGCCGGGCCGGGCTCACGGAGCACGTCTCGCCGCACACCCTGCGGCACTCGTTCGCGACCCACCTGCTGTCCGGCGGGGCCGACGTGCGCGTGGTCCAGGAGCTGCTCGGGCACGCGTCGGTCACCACCACGCAGATCTACACGATGGTCACGCCCGACGCCCTGCGCGAGGTCTACGCCGCCGCCCACCCGCGGGCCCGCTGACCGCCCGGCACCGAACCACGCCACGCCGGGGCTCCGAGCCGGGTGGTGCCCACACTCTGGTATAGCGTGGCGGGCGTGAGCGAGGCACCCAGCCAGGAGGGAGCGAGCACGATGACCGACATTCTTCTCGGCAAGGCGGTCGTCGGCGCACCCACGGACTCGGAGATCGTGCGCGACGTGGTGGGGCGGGTCATGCCCGACTTGCCCGAGCCGGCACCTCTGGCCAGTCACGGCCCGGCGCGCATCATCGCCATGTGCAACCAGAAGGGCGGGGTCGGCAAGACCACGACCACGATCAACCTCGGCGCGTGCCTGGCCGAGTACGGCCGCAAGGTGCTGCTGGTCGACTTCGACCCGCAGGGCGCCGCGTCGGTCGGCATCGGCGTCAACCCGCACGAGCTCGACCTGACGATCTACAACCTGCTCATGGAGCGGGGCGTGGACGTCCAGGACGTGCTGATCCCGTCGGGCATCGAGAACCTCGACGTGCTGCCGGCGAACATCGACCTGTCGGCCGCGGAGGTGCAGCTCGTCGGCGAGGTCGCCCGCGAGTCGGTGCTGGCCCGCGCGCTGCGCCCGGTGGTCGACGACTACGACGTGATCCTCATCGACTGCCAGCCGAGCCTCGGCCTGCTCACCGTCAACGCCCTCACGGCGGCGCACGGCGTGCTCATCCCGCTGGAGTGCGAGTTCTTCGCGCTGCGCGGCGTCGCGCTGCTGGTGGAGACCATCGAGAAGGTCCGGGACCGGCTCAACCCCGCCCTGGAGATCGACGGTATCCTCCCCACCATGTACGACTCGCGCACCCTCCACTCCCGTGAGGTCGTGGCCCGGGTGCACGAGGCCTTCGGCGACACGCTGCTGCACTCGATCATCGGGCGCACGGTGAAGTTCCCCGACGCCACGGTCGCCGCAGAGCCCATCACCGCGTACGCCCCCGGGCACCCCGGCGCCGCCGCGTACCGTCAGCTCGCCCGGGAGCTCGTTGCCCGTGGCGACGCTGCCTGATGCCTGAGGCGGAGGTGCTGTCGGTCGAGGCGCCCGAGGCGCTGCCGGCCGACCCGGCGCCGGCGGCGGAGCAGGTGCCGGCACCCGAGGAGCAGCCCGCCGAGCGGTCGTCGTCGCGCATGTTCCAGGTGCGGCTGCACAACTTCGAGGGCCCGTTCGACCTGCTCCTGTCGCTCATCGCGAAGCACAAGATGGACGTCACCGAGGTCGCGCTCGCGGTCGTGACCGACGAGTTCGTCGGGCACATCCGCGAGGCGGAGCGGGCGTCCCGGGAGGCCGCCGAGCGCGGCGAGGTGCACGAGTCGTGGGACCTCGGCGTCGCCAGCGAGTTCCTGGTCATCGCCGCGACCCTGCTGGACCTCAAGGCCGCGCGCCTGCTGCCCGGCGTCGTGGACGAGGACGCGGAGGACCTCGAGCTGCTGGAGGCCCGCGACCTGCTGTTCGCGCGGCTGCTGCAGTACCGCGCGTACAAGGAGGTCTCGAAGGTCCTCGCGGAGCAGATGGCGTCGTCCGGACGCCGCGTTCCCCGCCTGGCGCCGCTCGAGCCGCACCTGGCCGCGATCCTGCCGGAGCTGGTCTGGGACACGACGGGGGAGCGGCTCGCGGAGCTGGCCGCGAAGGTCCTCGCCCCCAAGCCGCCGCCCGTGGTCGGGCTGGCCCACCTGCACGGCTCGGCGGTGAGCGTGCGCGAGGAGGCGGGCGTCATCGTCCGGCGCCTGCGCTCGGAGCACGCCGTCACGTTCCGGTCGCTCACGGCCGGTACGGAGCGCCTCGTGACGGTCGCCCGGTTCCTCGCGCTGCTGGAGCTGTTCCGCGACGCGCTGGTCGGCTTCGAGCAGGTCAGCCCGCTGGGCGAGCTGACGGTGCGGTGGACGGCCGGGCCCGACGACGGCGGGAAGTACCTCGACCCGGCCGCCGGCCCCAGCGAGTTCGACGAGGAGGACCTGACCGCCCCGCCGGCGGCGCAGGCGCCAGAGCCGGTACCCGAGCAGGGACCAGAACAGGCAGACATCCCGCAGCCCGGAACGGAGGCGACAGCATGACGGTCGAGGAACAGGCCCCGCCGGCGGACGCCCCCGCCACACCTGAGGCCCCCGCGGCTCCCGCGCCGGAGGAGCAGCTCGTCGTCGACGTGCACAAGCTCCCGGGCGGGGCGCACGCGGCGGTCGAGGCCGTGCTCATGGTGGCCGACGCGCCGATCGGCGCGGACCGCATCGCGGCGGCGCTGAACCTGACGCAGGACGAGACCGACGACATCCTGCACGAGCTGGCCGACGAGTACGCCGGCCACCTCGGGTCCCGGCCGCGCGGTTTCGAGCTGCGCCGCACCGTGGACGGGTGGCGCATCTACTCCTCCACGGCGCACGCGGACCCCGTGGGGCGCTTCGTGCTGGACGGCCAGTCGGCCAAGCTGAGCCAGGCCGCGCTGGAGACGCTCGCCGTGATCGCGTACCGTCAACCGGTGTCGCGCGGCCAGATGAGCGCGGTGCGTGGCGTGAGCGTGGACGGCGTCGTGCGGACCCTGCTGACCCGCGGGCTGATCGCCGAGATCGGTCAGGACCCGAGCTCGGGTGCGGTTCTGTTCGGAACCACGGGATACTTCTTGGAGCGGATGGACTACTCGTCGCTCGACGAGCTGCCCCCGCTGGCGCCGCACCTGCCGGATCTCGACACGATCGACGGCCTCGACGGGCTGGACTCCTAGTCCTGCCCGAGGCCTGCACGACGGGTTTCGCGCGCGCCCCTTTCCGAGATCTTCCGACGTACCGAGAGACGAATCATGAGCAACGAACGCCGCGGCGGGAGCCGCCGCGAGTCCGGCAAGCAGGGCGGACGACAGGGCCAGAACTTCCGTGGGGGCAGCTCCGCGAAGAGCCGCGCGCAGGCGAACCAGCCGCGCCGTCGGCCCGCGAAGCCCACGGAGCCGGCCCGGGACGTGCACGTCGAGGACGGTGTGCGCCTGCAGAAGGTGCTCGCTCAGGCCGGGCTGGGCTCGCGCCGCGCGTCCGAGGAGCTGATCGCGAACGGGCACGTCGAGGTGGACGGCCAGCTCGTCACCGAGCTGGGCGTGCGGGTCGACCCCACCACCGCCGTCATCCACGTGGACGGGCTGCGCATCCAGCTCGACCAGGCCAAGGTGACGATCGCGCTGAACAAGCCGCTCGGCGTGGTGTCCACGATGGACGACCCCAAGGGCCGCCCGACGGTCGCGGACCTCATCAAGAACCGCGAGGAGCGCCTGTTCCACGTGGGCCGGCTCGACGCGGACAGCGAGGGCCTGCTGCTCCTGACGAATGACGGCGAGCTCGCCAACCGCCTGTCGCACCCGAAGTACGAGATCGCCAAGACGTACCTCGTGACGGTCGAGGGCGAGGTGTACCCGCGCGTCGGCCGCGAGCTCCTGAAGGGCGTGGAGCTGGAGGACGGCGTCGCCAAGATGGACGCCGTGCACGTGCTCCAGCAGATCGACGGCTTCGCGATGCTGGAGGTCGTGCTGCACGAGGGCCGCAACCGGATCGTGCGCCGCATGTTCGAGGCCGTCGGGCACCCCGTCACGCGGCTGGTGCGCACCCGGATCGGCCCGATCCCGCTGGGCGACCTGAAGTCCGGCCGCACCCGCGTCCTGGGCCGCACGGAACTGGGCACCCTCATGGGTGCGGTAGACCTGTAACCTCTCCCGCTGAGTGCTGGCTATTTGCGGCTGACGAGCACTCTGAAGCGCAGATACCCAGCACTCAACGGAAATGAGCGAACCTGTGACCAGCCCTGTAGTGATCGCCATCGACGGGCCGTCGGGCTCCGGCAAGTCGAGCGTGTCGAAGGCGGTCGCCGCGCGGCTCGGCCTGGCCTACCTCGACACGGGGGCCATGTACCGGGCGGCCACGGTGTGGAGCATGGAGACGGCGGACCTGGCGGACGCCGGGGCCGTCACCACCGCGGTCCGGGCGATGCCGCTGGTCATGGGGCTGGACCCGGCCGCCCCGGGCGTCGAGCTGGACGGCCGGGACGTCGCCGTGACGATCCGCTCCACCGAGGTCACGACCAACGTGTCGAAGGTCGCGTCCAACCTCGACGTGCGCGCCGAGCTCAAGCGGCTCCAGCGCACGATCATCGACCAGGAGTCCGACGCGGCCCGGGCCGTGCAGTCGGGCGGCCGCGGGATCGTGGCCGAGGGCCGCGACATCACGACGGTCGTGGCGCCCGACGCCGACGTCCGCGTGCTGCTCATCGCCTCGGAGGAGGCCCGCCTGCGCCGTCGGTCCCTGGAGGTGCACGGCGCCGCCGACGCCGGCGCCGTCGAGGCGACGAAGGACCAGGTGCTGCGCCGGGACCAGGACGACGCCAAGGTGACGCAGTTCCTCGTCGCCGCGGACGGCGTGGTGACCGTCGACTCCAGCGACCTCGACTTCGAGCAGACGGTCGACGCCGTGCTGGCGGTCGTCACGCAGGTGACGGGACGCGAGGTCGCGCCCTCCGCTTGAGTTCTCGCTCCGGCCCCGGGCCCAGGCCCGGGCCGGAGCGACGCAGGTCATATGCGCGGGAGTCGGCCTGAGCGGGTCGGGCCTGCGACAATGGGGGCATGACCCACGACTCCTCTGCATCTGAGGCTGCCCTGGACGCGGCGGCCCGAGACGATGCTGCCCCGGACGCTGCCGCCCCGGACGCTCCCGACCTCGACCTCACCGAGACCGAGGACGACGTCGCGCGCGAGCGCGCCCTGCGCGTCGGCCTCGAGGAGTTCGAGCTCGACGACGAGGACCAGGCGCTCCTGGACTCCGAGTGGTCCGACGAGGAGTCCGAGGCCGAGCAGATCCTGCCGGTGCTCGCGATCATCGGGCGGCCGAACGTCGGCAAGTCGACCCTGGTCAACCGCATCCTCGGCCGCCGCGAGGCGGTCGTGGAGGACAAGCCGGGCGTGACGCGCGACCGTGTCTCCTACCCCGCCGAGTGGGCCGGCCGCCGGTTCATGCTCGTGGACACGGGCGGCTGGGAGGTCGACGTCGCCGGCATCGAGTCCAAGGTGGCGGAGCAGGCCGAGGTCGCGATCTCCCTGGCCGACGCCGTGGTCTTCGTGGTCGACGCCGCCGTGGGCGCCACCGCGACGGACGAGCGGGTCGTGGAGCTGCTGCGCCGCTCCGGCAAGCCGGTCGTGCTGTGCGCCAACAAGGTCGACGGCGCCTCGGGCGAGGCGGACGCCACCTACCTCTGGGCCCTGGGCCTGGGGGAGCCGTACCCGGTCTCGGCCCTGCACGGTCGTGGCACGGGCGACCTGCTCGACGCCGCCGTCAAGGCCCTGCCCACCAAGTCCGCGCACGGCACGCTGCGGCCCTCGGGCCCGCGTCGCGTGGCGCTCGTCGGCCGGCCGAACGTCGGCAAGTCGTCGCTGCTGAACAAGATCGCCGGGTCGGAGCGCGTCGTCGTCGACGAGGTGGCGGGCACCACGCGTGACCCCGTCGACGAGCTGATCGAGCTGCGCGGCATCCCGTACTGGTTCGTGGACACCGCCGGCATCCGCCGCCGCGTGCACCAGACCAAGGGCGCCGACTTCTACGCGTCGCTGCGCACCGCGGCCGCCATCGAGAAGGCCGAGATCGGCGTGGTCCTGGTGGACGCGTCCGCCCCGCTGACCGAGCAGGACATCCGCGTGATCCAGCAGGTCGTGGACTCCGGTCGCGCCCTGGTGATCGCGTACAACAAGTGGGACCTCATGGACGAGGACCGCCGCCCCTACCTCGAGCGCGAGATCGAGAAGGAGCTGGTGCAGATCCAGTGGGCGCCGCGCGTCAACCTGTCGGCCCGCACGGGCTGGCACAGCGAGCGCCTGGTGCCGGCGATCGAGCGGTCGCTCGCGTCCTGGGACCGCCGCATCCCCACCGGCAAGCTCAACTCGTTCCTCGGCGAGCTCGTGGCCGCGCACCCGCACCCGCTGCGTGGTGGCAAGCAGTCGCGCATCCTGTTCGCGACGCAGGCCTCGACGCGTCCGCCGCGGTTCGTCATCTTCGCCACGGGGTTCATCGAGGCCGGTTACCGCCGGTTCATCGAGCGCCGTCTGCGCGAGACGTTCGGCTTCGAGGGCACGCCCATCGAGATCTCGGTGCGGGTGCGGGAGAAGCGCCGGCGCTGAGGCGTCACCCCGGCACGCGGCTCGGGGTGCCGCACAGCGTGCGGCACGCCGGCCGATGCCCACGTCGGGGCCGGATCGCGGTACCTTCAGGTCGTGCTTCCGGCCAGTATCCCCAGCCCTGACCCGGTGTGGTCCCAGTTCAGCCTGGGCCCCCTCACCATCCACACCTACGCCCTGTGTCTCCTGGCGGGCATCGTCGCCGCCGCGTGGATCACGGACCGGCGGCTCCGTGCGCGCGGAGCCGCCCCCGGGCTCGCCGTCGACGTCGCGATGTGGGCGGTGCCGATCGGCATCGTCGGCGCGCGGATCTATCACGTGCTCACCCACCTCGACGACTTCACCGGTCCGGGCGTCGACGCCTGGGCCTGGGTGCGGATCTGGGAGGGCGGCAACGCCCTGTTCGGTTCGCTGCTCGGCGGCGCGGTCGGCGTCCTGATCGCGTGCCGCATCTCCGGCCTGCGCTTCTGGTCGTTCGCCGACGCCCTCGCGCCCGGCCTGCTGGTGGCCCAGGCCATCGGCCGGCTCGGCAACTACGTGAACCAGGAGCTGTTCGGCCTGCCGACCACGCTGCCCTGGGGCCTGGAGATCCGCACCGACGCGCCGATGTTCCCCACCGGCACGCCCGAGGGGACGCTGTTCCACCCGTTGTTCCTGTACGAGATGATCTGGAACCTCATCGGGGTGGCGGTGCTGCTGACCATCGAGCGGCGCGTGGTGCGCCGGAACGAGGCCCTCGCGGCCGACGGCGGCACCCCCGGGGCCGGCCTGCGCTGGGGCCGCATGTTCGGCCTCTACCTCATCTGGTACGGCCTGGGCCGGAGCTGGCTCGAGTCCATCCGGATCGACCCCACGAGCGACGCGCCCCTCGGGATCCCCGCGAACATCTGGACGTCGGGCATCGCGGTGCTGCTGGGCATCGGCATCATCGTGGTGCAGGGCCGCCGCCACCCGGAGCCCGAGCTGTCGGTCTACGTCCCTGGCCGCGAGCCCGAGGACGAGGACGCCGAGGCGGGCGACGGCGAGAAGGCCGCCGGCGAGAAGGCCGCCGGCGAGAAGGCCGCCGGCGAGAAGGCCGCCGGCACGAAGGCTGGCGGCGAGACCGCGGACGGCGGCGTGGACACCAAGGGCGCCGACCCCAAGGCTGCGGAGACCGACGCGAACGCGAGCCCCGTGGACCCGGCCGGGAGCAAGTAGCCCGACCGACGCGGGGCAGAGCCCACTCAGCGGGGAGGGTTACGGAGACCGAGCACTGCTACCTCTCCGTAACCCTCCCCGCTGCGTCGTCGTCGCCCCGGGCCCCGGGTACTCCTGTGCGCACCCTCACAGCCGCTCAGGTTGTTCACCCGGGCATCCATTGCGGAGGATGTGGTCATGCCACACTCGCTCCCCGGGGACACGCCTGCGTCCGAACAGCTCCCCGTGGGACCGCGCACCTGGTGGCCCGTCGCCGCCGTGCTGCTGGCGATCGCCTGGGGCGGCAACGAGTTCACGCCGCTGCTGGTGATGTACCGCGAGCAGGGGCACCTCGGCGACGTGACGGTCGACGCGCTGCTGGCCGCCTACGTGTTCGGCATCGTCCCGGCGCTGCTGCTCGGCGGGCCGCTGTCCGACCGGCACGGCCGCCGTCCGCTCCTGCTGCCCGCGGCGCCCGTGGGTGCCCTGGGTTCGCTCGTGCTCGCCCTCGACCCGACCAGTCCGGTCCTGCTCGCCGCCGGCCGTGTGCTGTGCGGCGTCGCGCTCGGGCTGGTGATGGCGGTGGGCAGCACCTGGATCACCGAGCTGAGCGCCCGCACGGGCGACCGCGCCGCCGGCCCGCGCCGCGGCTCCCTGTCGCTCACGATCGGCTTCCTGCTCGGCGCGGGCGTCGCGGCGGCGCTCGCCCAGTTCGGTCCCTGGCCCACCCACCTGGCCTACGTCGTGCACGCCGCCGGCGCCCTGGCCGCGGGCGTGTGGCTGCTGCGCGTGCCCGAGACCAACCCGGGAGTGCACCGCGACCACCGCGCGCCGCTGCGCGACGACCTGCGCATCACCGCCGT
This sequence comes from Promicromonospora sp. NPDC060204, assembly GCF_042728455.1. Taxonomy (NCBI): domain Bacteria; kingdom Bacillati; phylum Actinomycetota; class Actinomycetes; order Micrococcales; family Promicromonosporaceae; genus Promicromonospora; species Promicromonospora sp. NPDC060204. Next base: position 12,337 of record NZ_JBHWZO010000059.1, on the reverse strand, counting down.
CAGGCACCGCCGCTTCCTGCGCGTCGTCGTGCCGCTCGCGCCCTGGGTGTTCGGCTGCGGCGGCAGCGCGTACGCGGTGCTGCCGGCCCTGCTCTCCGACCATGCCGGGACTATCCCGATCGCGTTCGCCGGCGGGATGACGGTGCTCTCGCTCGGCTGCGGCATCGGCATGCAGGCCGTGGCCCGGCGGATCGACACCCCGGCGTCGGCCCGCGCGTCGATCGTCGCGCTGAGCATCGTCGCCGTCGGGATGGCGCTCGCGGCCTGGGCGGCGATCTCGCCCTCGCTGCCGCTCGGCGTGGTCGCGGCCGTGGTGCTGGGCACCGGCTACGGACTCGGCCTCGTCGCGGGGCTCAGCGAGGTCGCGCGCATCGCCGGGCCGGGTCAGCTCGCCGGCCTGACCGCCGTCTTCTACTCTCTGACCTACCTCGGGTTCTTCGCCCCGATGGTGCTCGCCTGGCTGCAGGCGACCTGGTCGTACGGGCAGATGTTCGGCTTCGGGGCGGCCGCCGCGGCGCTGTGCCTGGTGATCGTCGCGGTCCGCTCCCGCAAGGACCTCCCGCTGGCGGGCGGCGGGCGAGGGGGCCGGTAGACCCCGCCGGGCCGGCGCCGGTCATGAGATCGGCCCGGTGCCTTGAGACCGGTCGGTTGATGGACCGATCTCAAAGCAACGGACCGAAGTCATTTCTGGGCGCCGCGCCCGCCGGGTCCTCAGCTCGCCGGCTGGAGGGCCTGGACCTGGAGCAGGGACTCGTCCGAGTCGGCGCACGCGGTGAGCGTGAGCTGGTCGTTCTGGACGAACAGGGAGCGCTTCTCGCCCGGCGGGTAGATCCGGAGCCCGTCGGCGGGCGTCTGCCCGCACTCGTCGCCGTAGTTCTCGGCGTTCGAGACCCGGACGACGGCGTGGGCGGACTCCCCGGGCGCGAGCGTCACCGTCTCGTGCGGGCTCGACCGGTCGAACGTGGCGGCCTCGCCGAGCTGCGTGCCGTCGTTGTCGCCCACGAAGGACACGCCCGGCCAGCCCTGCAGCCAGCACTCGTCCGGGGCCTCGTTCTTCAGCACGACCTCGATCTCGTAGTGCCCGGCCCCGGCGCCGCCCTCGACCGGGACGAGGCTGCCCGCGAGCTCCGGCGTCTGGCAGCGGCCCTCGGCGGCGCCGGTCTCGTCGGTCGATCCCGTGCCGTCCGTCGCGCTCTCCGTCGCGGCGGGCTCCGACGCCTCGCCCGACGCCTCGCTCGACGGCGACTCCGCGGACGCGGACGGCGTCGAACCGGTCGACGAGGCGGACGGCGAGCCCGACGCGGCGGCGTCGTCCGCGGAGCTCGCCGAGCATCCCGCGGTGACGAGCAGTGCGGCGACCCCCGCGGCGCCGAACATCGTCCTGATGATCCTGTGCTTGGTCATGCGAACTTCCCCTCGGGCAGATCCAGCCAACCGGCGGCCGCGTCCACACCATGCGGCCGCATCGATCGTTGCAGAGGTTCGATCATCTCGCCGGGTTGCTCTGAGCAACGATATTCACCCCGGCGCGGCGTGACACCGTGACCAGGTCGGGACGTCGTGGACACCTCGGCGAGGCCCGGACATCTTTCCTAGCCTGGTGCGCTGACGGCGGGTCCGCGTGGGACCCACGTGTCGAGCGAGAGGGCAGGACAGACGATGACGACGAACCCTGTGTACGGCTCCAACTTTCCCGATCCCGCGGTCCTGGAGGTCGACGGGACCTACTGGGCGTACGCGACGAGGAACCGGGTCGAGACGCTGCCGGTGCTGCGGTCCACGGACCTGGTGCACTGGGAGCTGGTGGGGGACGGGATGCCTGAGCAGGCGTCGTGGGTCGCGCCGGGCCGGGACTGGGCACCCGAGGTCGCGGTCGTGGGGGAGCGGTACGTCGCGTACTACACGGCGCACGACCGGGCGACCGACGTCCAGGCCGTCGGGGTGGCCGTGGCCGACGAGCCGTACGGCCCGTTCCGGGACGACGCCGACCGGCCGCTGCTGTGCCAGGACACCGAGGGCGGCTCGATCGACGCCTCGCCGTTCACCGACGCCGACGGCTCGCGCTGGCTGCTGTGGAAGAACGACGGCAACCACGTCGGCGTGGACACGTGGATCTACGTGCAGCGGCTGTCCGACGACGGGCTGCGCCTGCAGGGCGAGCCGAGCCGCATCCTGAAGCAGGACCAGGAGTGGGAGGGCACGCTCGTGGAGGGCCCGTACGTCTGGCCGCACGGCGGCCGGTACTACCTGTTCTACTCGGGCAACGCGTTCGACTCGGACCGGTACGGCGTGGGCTACGCCGTCGCGGACCGGGCCACCGGCCCGTACGTCAAGCCAGGACGGCCCGATCATGGTGTCGAACGAGGTGGCGGCCGGTCCGGGCCACGGCATGGTCGTCGAGCGCGACGGGCGCACCTGGTACGTGCACCACGCCTGGCCGCCCGGCGCGGTCAACGCGCCCGAGCCGGGCCGCCAGATGTGGCTCACGGAGCTGGTCTTCGACCCGGCGCCGGACGGCGGCCCGGACGTGCCGAGGTTCCTCGGCCCGCGCACGGAGCTGGACCTGGCCTGACCGGCCGGCGGCTCGTCCGGTCGCCCCGGACGAGCCGCCCCGTCAGCCCGGCGCCTCGTCCGGCAGCCCCACCGTGAGCTGGGTGAACGACTTGCCGCTCGTGTCCTTGAGCACGATGTACCCGGCGTCGACGTGCGGCTCGATGCCGCTGTGCTTGTCGTTCGGGGCGCCGATGATGAGCTGGAACCCGAGCCCGCGCCACGCGTTGATCGCCCGCCCCGTGAAGTGGGCGTCGGCCTTGATGAGCGCCTCGTCGAGGAAGACCGGGGCGTAGCGCGGCCGTTCCGCCCCGGCGTCGCCGAGCTGGTAGCGCAGGGCCGCGCCCACGATGAACGCGACGAGCTCCTGGGACTCGCCGCCGGACTTCTCGCCGATGTGGTCGTAGACCGCGACGTGCGCGCCGTCCTTGGTGAGCTTCTCGGCGCTGATCCGGACGTGGTTGCGCACGTCGATCAGGTCGTGGAACTCCGGGGCGGTGCGGCGCACGCGGTCGACCACCTTGGCCATCCGGGTGTAGGCCCGCTGGCGGTCGGTGTCGCTGACGGCGCTCGCGATCGCCTCGCGCACGGCCCGGAGGTCGGCGCGGAACCGGGAGCGCACCGGCGAGGCGGTGTCGCGCAGCTCGATGTGCAGCTTGTGGTGCTCGTCGGAGAAGTCCAGGCCGTCGAGGATCCGGTTGACCGGGTCGATGCGGTCGCGGATCTCGCGCACGGCCGTCGAGATGTCGCTGTCGAGCTTGGTCAGGTCCGCGCCCGAGAGCCGGAGCAGGCTGTCGCGCCACTCCGCCTCCAGCTCGTGCAGCCCGTTCTTCTCCAGGTCCGTCAGGAACCGCTCGTAGTCGTCGTACGACGTGTCCGGGTCGACGCCGAGGTTCGGGTTGGGCCACCGCTCCTTGAACGTCTCGAAGATGTCGTGCAGGGCCGCCCGGCCCCGGCCGACGGCGGCCTGCGCCTCGCCCTGGTCGTCCCGGACCCGCGCCGCCGCGCGGTCCAGCGCCGCGTCGAAGCGCTCGACGGCCTGGGCGGGGGAGCCGTCGGCGTCCTGCTCGCCCGCGAACAGCCCCTGGAGGTACTCGCGGTGTGCGGCGGCGACCCGGGTCCCGTCGGTCTCGGCCGTGTCGAGCGTGCGCTGCGCGGTGTCGACGGCGTCCGCCGTCCGCTCCCACGCCGCCTCCAGCTCGGCGGCCCGGCTCTTGGCGACGCCGCTCTCCTCGGTGAGGCGGGTGACCCGCTCCTCCAGGGCGCCGAGCTCCTTGCGCAGCCGCCCGATCTCCGGGTTGTCCGACGTGACCTCCTCGACGATGGCGGTCCAGCGGGCCAGCTCGGTCCGCAGGGCGTCGAGGTCGACCTGCTCCCACGTCAGGTCGGCGATCTTCTCGTAGGCGCCGCGCTGCCTCTCGAACGAGTCGAGCCCGGCCGTCGCGGCCTCCAGCGCTCCGACGGCGGCGGCGTGCGCCGCCTCCGCCTCGGCGACGGCGCCCTCCAGCTCCTTCAGGCGGCGGGCGTTGGAGAACCCGAGCACGTTGGTCACGCCCTGGCCGCCGTGGGCGCCCCGCCGGCCGTCCGACGTCTGACCGGTGATCGTCACGGCCTTGGGGTGCAGCGCGAACTGCGCCGGCGAGTCGATGCATACGTAGCCGAAGCGTTCGGCGAGCTCCTGCCGGAGCCAGCCGGTGAACGGCGTCGGCCGGTGGTCGAGGCGCGCGGGCAGGGTGCGGTCCGCCGTGGCGGCCTCGTCGCGCCGCCCGGTGGGCACGCCCCGGAACCGGATCCGGCGCGCGGTGGGCACGGAGTTGATCGCGGCGCGGAACGCCTTGACGTGGGCGACGTCGATCAGCATCTCGGTGGCGAAGCCGCCCAGCGCCAGGTTGAACGCCTGGCGCCACGGCTCGAACTCGGTACGTACCTCGATCAGCTCGCCCACGAACGGCAGCTCGTCCGGGGACAGGCCCGCGGCCTCGGCGAGGGCGGCGCGGGCCCGGTGCAGGTCGGAGGGGATGTTGTCCTTGCGGGCGCTGACGGTCCGCAGCTCCGCCCGCAGGGCCTCCAGCTCCTTCGCGGCGGCCTGCTCGGCGAGGGTCGCCTCGGTGAAGCGCCGCCGCGCGGCGGCCCGCGCGTCGGCGTCGTTCAGCGCGCGGTGTGCCTGCTCGACGACGGCGTCGAACTCCGCGGCGCTCGACACCTCGGCCCCGATGTCCGTCAGCAGGGCGTCGAACCGGGCCCGGGCCGCGGCGACGGGCTCGATGCGCGCCGCCAGGCGGTCCGTCTCGTCCTGCGCCTTCTTCAGCCGGTCGCCGCCGGCGGCGCCCAGGAGGTCCCGGGCCGCGTCGCGCTCCAGCCGGGCCGCCGAGACGCGCACGGTGAGCTCGGTCGCCTCGTCCCGCGCGCGGGCGCGCCGCCGCTGGAGGTCCGCCTCCGACGCGCGCAGCAGGTCCAGCCGCCGGCCCGCGAGCCAGAGCGCGGCGGGGGCCGCCGGGTCCGCGAACTGCCCGACGGCGTCGATCATGCGCAGCCGCTCGACCGCCTGGTCGATCGCGGCGCGGTGCTCGCGGACGGGCCCGAGCGCGCGGACCTGCTGCTGCGCGGTGACCATCCGGTCGCGCGTGGCGGACAGCTCGTCGAACTGCTGCACCGCGCCGTCCGCCGTGGCGAACGTGGAGGGCTCCTCCAGCACCATCGTCTTGTACAGGGCGTCGACCGTGGTGATCTGCTGGCCGGCCTGGATGCGGCCGAGCAGGCCCACGGCCTTGTGCCCGTCACCGCTCGCGCCGATGCCGAGCGCGGTGTGCAGCCGCGCCGTGTAGTCGCGGTCGGTCTCGAAGGAGGTCAGCCCCGTGCGGGTCACGGCCCGGCGGTCGAACCGGTGCCGGGCCGCCTCCTCCAGGCCGCTCAGGTCGAACGGCCCGTCGCAGGTGCCGCGCACCGCCGTGACGTTCTCCAGCGTCCGGGCCGACGACGGCACGTACCAGGCGCGGACGGCGGTGAACGTGGCCCCGCCCTGGTCGACCCACGTCATCGCGATCGCCGACCAGGTGTCCTCCTTCTCGCCGCGCAGCACCCGCACTCGCGTCTCGCCGTCGACCCGCTTCTCGTCGAGCTTGCCGCGCGCGTAGGACAGGATGTTGCGCTGCTCCTTGCCGCGCGGCTTGCCGGTCACACCGCCGTTGGACGCCCCGTTGAACGGCGTGGTGTGCGGCATGATCAGCGCGATGTAGGAGTCCATCAGCGTGGACTTGCCCGACCCCGAGCCGCCGCTGAACAGCGTGGCCCCCGGCGAGAACCGCACGTGGTGGTGGCCGTGGTAGCCGCCCCAGTTGACGAGCTGCAGGGTCTGCGCGGTCCACTGCTGGCCGGTCGACGTGGCCGGGACCAGGCCCCAGAGCGTCTCGATCATGCTCACGAACGGGTCTCCTTGGTGTCGGCGAGCCAGCGCGTGAGCTCGGCGAGCCGGTTGTTGTCGAGCACGACCTCCACCAGCGGTGTGATGCGGTACCGGCCGCTCGACTCCTCGTCGATCAGGCCCTCGGACGCCAGGCGCCCCACGGCATCGCGGATCTCGCGCTGCGGGCGCACGAGGTTGTTGTCGTCCAGGTCGAAGAACGTGAGCACGCCCTGCTCGATGTCCTCCAGGTCGATCCGCGCGGACGTCTCGCCCGAGCTCGCCTCGTGCTGGTAGACGGTGCGCAGGTGCACCAGCACCAGCGTCTCGACGCGGTTGTACGGGTCGTCGCGCAGCAGGATCGGCACGTCGACCTCGCCCGAGCGCACCTGCTGCTTGTAGGCGATCCCGCGGTCGTGGTCGACCACCAGGCGCACGAATAGGTCGTGCAGGCGCGACTCGATCACCGACTGGTGCGCGAGGAGCGTCTTCCACTGCGCGCGGTTCTTCTCCGCCGTCAGGAACCGGCGCTGCAGCAGCCGGACCAGCACGCGCCGGACCTCCGGGTCCAGCAGCCCGCGGTCGCCCGCGAACAGCTCCGTCTGGTCGTCCTCCATGGGGGCGGGCTCGATGAAGCCCGCCTCGTCGGTCGGGGCAGCGTCGATCCCCGGCTCGTCCGTCACCGTCTCACTCATCCGTCGTCCCGCCCTCGTGCTCGTCCCTCATCGCCACACCGCCGAACGCGAACCGCCGCCGCGTCCCGTCCGGCCGGACCGCCTCGACGGTCACCACCTCGTCCGTCTCGACCATGCCGTGCCGGTGCGCGATCTCCAGCAGGCCCAGCAGGTCGACCGGCCGGCGCAGCCGCTCGGGCGCGGACCGGAACGCCGTCGCGACGTCGACGACCCCGTCGTCGTCGCGGGGCAGCCCGGCCAGATGCTTCTCCAGGTCCGCGTAGTGCGGGCCGCCCCAGGCCCGGGAGTCGTCGTCCGGCACCGCGCCCATCTCCCAGGCCTCCAGCGGCGTCGGGGGAGCGGGCGGGCGCAGGCCGTCCACCTTCTGCCGCAGGTGCCCGACGTCGGCCACCGGCAGGCGCCGCATCGGCCCGACCGCCTGCTTGTGCCGCGAGGTGGGCATCCACTGCTGGAACCCGGACATCACGTCGCGCAGCAGTCCGTCCACCTCGCGGTCCCGGAGCGGGTCGTGGTTGCGGATCTGCGTGGTGATGACGTGCGAGGCCTGCTGCTGCGCGTGCAGCACCTCGCGCACGCCCTGCTCGATGCGCCGCGCGATCTCGTGCAGCTCGCGCCGCTGGGGCGCGGGGAGCTGCTCCGCGAAGGGATGCCCCAGGATGACGCGGAGGTTGCCGGCGAGCTGGTCGATGTGCTCGGACCGGCCGATCAGGGCGAGCGCCCCGGCGAAGGCGCGTCCCTCCCGCGTGGACTCCATGATGTCCTTGCCGCGCGCGAGGTACTCCCGGAGGACCTCGCCCGTGGGGCGCACGTCCTGCCGCAGGTCCGTGACGACGTCGCGCTGGACCTGCTTGATCGACTCGACCACGCGGGCGAAGTCGGCCGGCAGCTCGCGTGCGAGGTGCAGCACGTTCTCCGCCTCCTCCAGCAGCTGGTCGTCGCTCACCGGCTCGACGACGCCGGTGCGCTCCAGCCGCTCGACCTCGGCGGTGCGCTCCCGGATCTCGGCGTCGAGCCGCGCGATCCGCGACAGCACGTCCGGGTCGGCATCCTGCGCCAGCTCCTCGACGGCGTCGAGCAGGGTCCGCACCCGGGACTCGGAGACGCGGGTGCGCGCGCCGCCGACCCGGCCCGCGACCTCCAGGGCGCCGACGCCGTGCGCGGAGACCTGGTAGACCTCGACGCCGTCCTGCACGTGCCGCTTGAGCCAGCCTGAGCGCACCCAGCCGCGGCACAGGTCGCGCGAGCTGCCGACGGGGAGCGGCGCGTTGCCCTCCTCGCCGTACCCGGCGGCGCGCAGGCGGTCCAGGGCGGCGTCGATCTCCGCGTGCGCGTCGGCGACAGGCACCTGGGGCCGCTGCGCGGTGAAGACCAGCGCCAGCATGGTCACGACGAACGGCGCGTACGTCCCGTGGAGCAGGTCCAGCATCGGGTTCTTGAACGCTCGGAGCGCACCTTCGTACGCTCCCTCCACGGTGGCTGTGCTCATCGCCGACCAGGGTACGTCGACAGTCCGACATCGACCGGCACGGAAGCCGGCAGCGAGCACAGCGGGTATCGCAGCGGGTGAGGAATGAGACGGGCAACCTAAGCACTACCGACATAAGGTTAGGCTTACCTCCCGTGACCGCCCCTACCGCCCTCCGTGGTGACGACCTCGTGCTGGGCTACCAGCGCACGACCGTGGTGCACGGCGTCGCCGTCCACCTGCCGCCCGGTGTCGTCACCGCCCTCGTCGGCCCCAACGGGTCCGGCAAGTCCACCGTGCTGCGCTCGCTGGCGCGGCTGCACCCGGTGCAGCAGGGGACCGTCAGTCTGGGGGCCACGGCCGACGACGCCGTCGACGTCGCGCCGCTGTCGGCGCGCGACTTCGCCCGCAGCGTCACGCTGCTCGCCCAGTCCCGCCCGCACCCGGCCGGGCTGGAGGTGCGCGACGTCGTCGCGTTCGGCCGCCACCCGCACCGCCGCCGGTTCGCGCCGCTGACCGACGCCGACCACGCCGCGATCGACCGCGCGATGGACATCACCGGCGTGGCCGCGATGGCGCGCCGCGGCGTGGACCAGCTCTCCGGCGGCGAGGTGCAGCGCGTCTGGCTGGCCACCTGTCTGGCGCAGGAGACCGGCGTGGTGCTGCTCGACGAGCCCACCAACCACCTCGACCTGCGCTACCAGGTCGAGACCCTCGACCTCGTGCGCGACCTCGCCGAGGACCACGGCACCGCGGTCGGCATCGTGCTGCACGACCTGGACCACGCCGCGTCGGTCGCCGACGCCGTCGTGCTGCTGCACCAGGGCCGCGTGCTCGCCGCCGGACCGCCCGCGCAGGTGCTCACGGCCGAGCACCTCTCGCTCGCGTACGGCCTGCCGATCGACGTCACCACCGACCCCGGGACCGGCCGGGTCCGCGTGCACCCGCGCGGGCGCCACCACGGCCGGACCCGCTGACCCGCCCTCACCCATAGACCCCAGACCCGCAGGACGCCGTCGGCGCCCGCACCACCCGCCGCACCCGGCACTGCACCGACACGACGTGTCACGAACCTGAGGAGACCCATGTCCCCACGCACGAAGGCGACCCTGGCGGGCGCCGCCCTGATCCTGCCGCTCGCGCTGTCCGCCTGCGGCACCACCGACCCCGGCGCCGCCGCGTCGGCCGCGCCCACCGAGGCCGCCTCGGGCGACTGCGCCGACGTGACGACGTCGACCGACCCCGTCACGCTGACCGACTCGTTCGACCGCACGGTCGAGCTCGACAAGCCGGCCGAGCGGGTCGCCGTCCTGGAGTGGCAGCAGGTCGAGGACGTGCTCAGCCTGTGCGTGAACCCGGTCGCCGTGGCCGACGTCAAGGGCTACGCCACCTGGAACGACGCGGAGGAGCTGCCCGAGGGTGTGACCGACGTCGGCACCCGCGGCGAGCCCAACCTCGACGCCCTGTACGCCGCCGACCCCGACCTGGTCATCATCGAGGCCTACACGCCCGACGACGAGATCATTGCCAAGCTGGAGGCCTACGACGTGCCGGTGCTCGCCACCAAGGGCGCCGACGCCGCCGACCCGGTCGGGACCATGCTCGACACCTTCGACATCATCGCGGAGGCCACCGGCCGCACCGAGCGCGCCGCCGTCGTGACCGACGAGTTCCAGGCGCACCTCGCCGACGCCAAGGCGCAGGTCGCCGAGGCTGCCCCGGAGACCACCGACTTCGTGTACTTCGACGGCTGGGTCGACGGCGGCAACGTCTCGATCCGCCCGTTCGGCCAGGGTTCGCTGGTCGGCGAGCTGGGCGAGGAGCTCGGCCTGACCAACGCCTGGACCGGCGAGGTCGACCCCGCCTACGGCCTGGGCCAGTCCGACATCGAGGGCATGACCGACGTCGGCGACGCGACCCTGCTCTGGACCGGCACCAAGGAGGGCGAGGACGACTGGACCGCCGAGCTCGCCAAGAACGACGTCTGGGCGAACCTGCCCGCCGTCACCGAGGACCGCGCCCACCCGTTCCCGGAGCACACCTGGACGTTCGGCGGCCCCCGCTCCGCGGAGAAGATCGTCGACGCGTACGTCGACGTCTTCACGAACTGACGCCATGACCGCCACGCAGTCGCCGTCCGCGACGGACACCCTGCCCCAGGCCCCCGCCTCCCGCCCCGTCACCTGGGCCACGGGCGGGGCCACCCTGGTGGTGCTCGCGCTGGCCGTGCTCGTCGTCGGTGCCTGGCACCTGACGCAGGGCACGTCCGGCGTGGGCACGGGCGACCTGCTGCGCCTGCTCACCGGGCAGGACGCCGGCGACTCGTCGGCGGTCCGCGACATCCTCGTCGGGTCACGCCTGCCGCGCCTCGCGGCCGGCGTGGCCGTCGGGTTCGCGCTCGGCGTCGCCGGCGCGCTCTTCCAGTCGATCGCCCGCAACGCGCTCGCCTCACCGGACACGCTCGCCGTGACGGCCGGCTCCTACCTCGCGGTCGTCGCCGTGGCCGCCTTCGGCCTCGCCGTGCCGCTGTGGGCCTCGGGCGCCGTCGCGTTCGCCGGCGGCCTCGCCGCCGCCGGGCTCGTGCTCGGGCTGGCCGGAGGCGCCGGGTCGTCGTCCACCCGCCTGGTGCTCGCCGGCTCCGCCGTCGCGCTGGCCCTGCAGGCCGCCGCCTCCGCGCTGCTCATCCTGTTCCAGACGGAGACCACCGGCCTGTTCGCCTGGGGCAGCGGCTCCCTGAGCCAGCTCAACCTCACGGCGTTCTGGCGCGCGCTGCCCGTCGTCCTGCTGGCCACCCTCGGCGGCCTCCTCGTCTCCCGCCGCCTCGACGTGCTCGGCCTCGGCGACGACACCGCCGGGGCGCTCGGCGTGCCGGTCCGCTCGACCCGCGCCATCGGCGTGCTGCTGGCGGTGCTGCTCACCGCCGCGGCCGTGACCCTCGCGGGTCCCCTCGGGTTCGTCGGCCTCGCCGCACCCGTCGTCGCCCGGCTCCTGGCCCGCGTGGTCCCCGCGCTGCACCGGCACGCGATCCTGCTGCCCGCCGCGGGCCTGCTCGGCGCGTTCGTCGTGGTGCTCGCCGACGCCGTCGTCCGCGCCGTCCTCGGCGCCGAGGAGGCGCTCGCCGTCCCCACCGGCGTCGCGACCACGATCGCCGGCGCCCTCATCATGGTGGTCCTCGCGCGGCGCCTGCGCGACGCCGGGCCGTCCCGCCGCCCGCCGACCGCCGGCACCGGACCGCGCAGCACCCGCCGCTTCGTGATCGTGCTCACCGTGTGCGCCGCCCTCGCGGTCGGCGTCGCGCTGCTCGGCCTGCTCGCCGGCTCCACCTGGCTGCGCACCGGCGACATCGCCCTCTGGCTGAACGACCAGGGCCCCGCCGTGGTCCGGTTCGCGCTCGACGAGCGCGCGCCCCGCGTGCTGGCCGCCGTCGTCGCCGGGGCCGCCCTCGCACTGTCCGGCACGATGGTCCAGGCCACCGCCCGCAACCCGCTCGCCGAACCCGGCATCCTCGGGATCACCGGGGGAGCCGGCCTCGGCGCCGTCGTGGTCGTCACCGCCGTCGCCGGCACCACCTGGGGCAACGGCGTCGCCGCCAGCAACGGCGCGATGCTCGTCGCCGCCGTCGTGGGCGGCCTGCTCGCCTTCGCCGCCGTCTACCTGCTCGCCTGGCGCGGCGGCCTGCACGCCGACCGGCTCGTGCTCATCGGCATCGGCCTCGGCTACCTCACCACCGCCCTGACCACGTTCCTGCTGCTGCGCTCCGACCCCTGGAACACGCCGCGGATCTACACCTGGCTGTCCGGCACCACCTACGGGCGCAGCCTCGAACAGGTCCTGCCCGTGGTCGTCACGCTGGCGCTCGCGGTCCCGCTCGCCGTCATCGTGCGCCGCGAGCTGGACCTGCTCGCGCTCGACGACGACACGCCGCGCCTCGTGGGCGTCCGGCTGGAGCGCAGCCGGCTGGTCGTGCTCGCCGTGGCCGCCGTGCTGGCGGCCACCAGCGTGACCGCCGTCGGCGTGGTGGGCTTCGTGGGCCTGGTCGCGCCCCACGCCGCGCGCGCCCTGGTGGGCGGCCGGCACGCGCGCGTGCTGCCCGTCGCGATGCTGCTGGGCGCCGTGCTGCTCGGCCTGGCCGACACCCTGGGCCGGACCGTCATCGCCCCCGCCCAGCTCCCCGCTGGGCTGGCGGTCGCGCTGCTCGGCGCGCCCTACTTCGTCTGGCTGCTGGCC